>JAFXNY010000179.1 GCA_017529165.1 Clostridia bacterium | reverse complement strand
GCGGTAATACCTTTGCCGAGTCCTGAAACCACACCGCCTGTTACAAAAATATACTTTGTCATAGATTTCTCTCCTTACTCCCATTCCACCGTTGCGGGCGGTTTTGATGTTATATCGTAAACCACTCTGGTAATTCCTTTGATTTCGTTAGTTATCCTACTGCTTGCCGCTTCGAGTAGTTCATAGGGCAGGCGTGACCACGACGCTGTCATAAAATCGTCGGTATTTACAGCGCGCAGGGCTATCGTGTAACCGTATGTACGCGCATCCCCCATAACGCCGACGCTTTTTGTATCTGTAATCACGGCAAAATACTGATTTGGTCGCTTACTAAATCTAAGTTTATCTATTTCACTTCTGAAAATAGCGTCGGCTTCCTTTAACAACTTTAATTTTTCTTCGGTGATTTCACCGATTACCCGAATGCCGAGTCCCGGCCCCGGAAACGGCTGACGGAACACAAGGTCTTTCGGTATTCCGAGCCGTTCGCCGACTTCTCTTACTTCATCTTTGAAAAGGTCGCGAAGCGGTTCGGCAATGCTTTCGAAACTCATAATATCCGGGAGTCCGCCAACATTGTGATGGCTCTTTATAACCGCCGAATCGCCCTTTCCGCTTTCGATCACATCGGGATAAATTGTGCCCTGTGCCAAAACATCGATTTTTCCAAGTTTTCTTGCCTCACTTTCAAAAACGCGTATAAACTCTTCGCCTATGATATGGCGTTTTTCTTCCGGCTCTGTAATGCCGGAAAGTCGTTTTAAAAATCTGTCTTTTGCGTTCACGCGGATAATATTAACGCCTAAGTTTCTGCCTATTGTATTTTCGACATAATCACCTTCGCCCTGCCGCAGCAGTCCGTGGTCAACAAAAACACAAACAAGATTTTCTCCGATTGCTTTATGCAAGAGTACCGCCGCGACAGACGAATCAACACCGCCTGAGAGTGCCAACAAAACTCGCTTTCCCGCCAGTTCCGTTTTGTATTTGCTCACCGTTCTTTCTATAAAATCGTCCATTTTCCAATCGGCAGAGCATTTACAAATATCAAAAATAAAGTTTTTAAGTATCTGATTTCCGTATTCGGTGTGGGTTACTTCAGGGTGAAACTGAACACCGTACAGTTTTCCTTTTTCGTTACACATAGCGGCACACGGGCAATTATCAGTGTGCGCTATAATCTTAAATCCCTCAGGCAGTCGGCTTACATAATCAGTATGGCTCATATAACAAACACTGTTTTCCGGTACTCCCTTAAAAAGAGTACAGTTTTGAGCGACTAATTTTGTGCTTCCGTATTCACTGCCGCCCTTTGCAGGTACAATCTCGCCGCCGGCAAGGTAAGATAACAGTTGATGTCCGTAACAAATGCCTAAAATCGGGATACCGAGATTTAGTATTTCTTTACTATAATGCGGTGAATTTTCGTTATACACACTGTTAGGTCCGCCGGTGAAAATCACGCCTTTATATCCGGCGGCTTTAATCTCTTCACAGGTGATTTTGTTATAAGGTTTTATTTCAGCATAAACCTTGTTTGCTCTTACACGCCGTGCAATCAGCTGATTATACTGACCGCCGAAATCCAAAACAAGTATTTTATCCATATCATTCCACCGTTACAGATTTTGCAAGATTTTTAGGCTTATCAATATCGCAGCCGTTTTCCTTTGCTACAAAGTATGCCAGCAGTTGAAGCGGCACAATTTCTACCACACCCGAAAATATCGGGTCAATTTCCGGGATAAACATAAGGTCATCCGCAACCGATAAAATCTTTGTGTTATTCTTAAAAGTAAGCGCTAAAACCTCAGCGCCGCGCGCTTTTACTTCAACGATATTGCTTAAAGTCTTTTCCATTATGTTTTCGTTACAGCAAAGCGCTATTACCGGCTGATGTTCCTCTATAAGCGCTATTGTGCCGTGCTTCAGTTCCCCCGCGGCGTAGGCCTCGGAGTGCAGATATGAGATTTCCTTCATTTTAAGCGCGCCTTCAAGCGATACGGCATAATCGGTGTTCCTGCCGATAAAGAAAAGCGCCTTGCTTGAATGGTATTTTTTGGCAAGCGTTTCGATTTGCGGGTTCATATCTATTGCCTGTTGTATAAAACGCGGTAAAGACTGTACCGACTTAACGCATTTAGCGTAGTCCTCTTTTAAATAGCCGAGTTTATCCGCAAAGCAGATGGAAAGCAGATAAAGCACGGTAACCTGCGTTGTATATCCCTTTGTTGTGGCGACCGCTATTTCCGGGCCCGCCCAGGTGTAAACGGTGAAGTCGGCGAGTTTTGCAACCGTACTGCCTACAACATTAACTATTGCTATAACCGCAGCGCCCTTTTGCCTGCACTCTTTCATAGCGGCGATAGTGTCCGCCGTTTCACCCGACTGTGAAATTACTATAAGCAGTGTGTGTTCATCTATTATCGGCTCACTGTAACGAAGCTCGCTTGCAAGCTCAAGACTTACCGGAATATTACACAGTTTTTCAAGCGCATATTTTCCGGCGCAACCGGCATAATACGCCGAGCCGCAGGCGGTAATCAGTATCTTATTTATGCTTTTAAGTTTATCTGCGGTTATATCGAGCTCGTCAAACACTACTTTTCCGTCCTTTATTCTCGGCGCTATTGTGGCTTTGACGGCTGCCGGCTGTTCTTTTATTTCTTTCATCATAAAATGCTCATAGCCGCCTTTTTCAGCCGCCTGAACATCCCACATAACACGGACAACCTTTTTGTTTATTTCAGTGCCCAAACAATCAAACACCTTTATACTGTCGGCAGATAGCTCTGCAAATTCTCCGTCTTCAAGATATATTACATTTCTTGTATGGGCTACAAGCGCCGTAACATCGGAAGCAAAATAATTTTCGTCTGTACCAAGTCCCAGTATTAGCGGACTTGCCTCTCTTGCGGCGTAAAGCGTTCCGGGGTTTTCAGCGCAAATAACACCCAAAGCATAAGAGCCGCGAAGCTTATTTGTGGTTTTAATAAGTGCCTCACGCACATTTCCTTTATAGTATTTTTCAATTAAGTGAACTATAACCTCCGTATCTGTTTCGCTCTCAAAATTATAACCCTCGCATATTAGCTTTTCCCGAAGCAACATATAGTTTTCAATAATGCCGTTGTGAACTACGGCAAATTTCCCGTCATTACTTAAATGCGGATGCGCGTTTTCACTCGTCGGTGCGCCGTGGGTAGCCCAGCGCGTATGACCGATACCCGTGCCGCCTTTAACAGCTTTTCCGTCATCGGTTTTCTCACAAAGATTTGCAATTCTGCCGGTTACCTTATTTACTGAAATTGAGTTTCCGTCCATAACAGCAATGCCTGCCGAATCGTAACCCCTGTATTCAAGCTTTTTAAGACCTTCGAGTAAAATCGGCGCCGCCTCCTGCGCCCCTGTAAAACCTACTATTCCACACATAAATAAGCCTCCTAAAATTATTTTCCGCTTTCGCCGTAGTTTGAAAGCACGCGCGCCGACGGGTCGTTTACATTACATCCGTCCCAAGATTTATTCGGCATCCAGAAATCTACTACCATTTCCGACTGACCGGGATAATACTTTTCAAAAATTTCTCTGTATAATAATGATTCTTTTGTAAAGGGCGTCGCATGCTCATATTTTATTCTTTGCGCTTTGAATTGTTCGTTGGTATAAACGCCCTCGGCATAGTCTTTAAGGTAATCGACCATTGAGTGTCCGACAGCATCCGAAAACGCCGCCTTTTCGCGCCATAAAATACTATCCGGCAAGTAGCCTAAGCCCTCAAACGCATGGCGTAAAAGATATTTGCCTTTACCGTATTTATTCATCTTTATTTCCGGGTCAAGTGCCATTACATACTTTACGAAGTCAAGGTCGCCAAACGGTACCCGCGCTTCGAGAGAGTTTACTGAAATACAACGGTCGGCACGCAAAACATCATACATATGAAGTTCTTTTACTCGCTTTTGGGATTCTCTTTGAAAATCGTCGGCGTTTGGCGCAAAATCAGTATATTTATATCCGAACAGTTCATCGGATATTTCACCTGTAAGTAGTACTCGTATGTCGGTTTTTTCGTGAATTGCTTTACACACAAGATACATACCCATACTAGCCCTGATAGTGGTAATATCATAAGTGCCGAGCAGATGTATTACTTTTTCAAGCGAAGAAATAACCTCGTCCGGTGTCATATAAACCTCGGTGTGGTCTGCGCCTATGAAATCCGCGACCTGACGGGCATATTTAAGGTCGATAGCGTTCTCGCTCATACCTATTGCAAAGGTCTTTATAGGATTTTTGCTTTCCATTGCCGCAATTGCGCAAACAAGAGATGAATCAAGACCGCCCGAAAACAAGAAACCCACTTTCGCATCCGCTATAAGCCGCTTTTTCACGCCTTTGACAAGTTTTTCTCTGATGTTTTTGCAGGCGATTTCAATGCCGTCGTCACAAATGCTGTCCGCTCTCGATATATCGTTGTAGCAAATAAACTTGCCGCCTTTATAGTAATGTCCCGGCGGAAACGGCATTATCTTTTCACAAATTCCCACAAGATTTTTGGGCTCGCTTGCAAAGATTATTGTGCCGTTTTTGTCATATCCGAAGTATAGCGGTCTGATACCGATCGGGTCGCGTGCGGCAAGCCATTCATTCGTTCTTCCGTCGTATATAATGCAGGCAAACTCGGCATCCAACATACCGAACATATCGGTACCGTATTCAAAATACATAGGCAGTATTATTTCACAGTCGCTATCGCTTTTGAATTCATACCCTTTCGCTATCAGTTTTCGCTTTTGCTCTGCAAATCCGTATAACTCCCCGTTACAAACGGCTACGCAACCGTTCAATAAGAACGGTTGCATGCCTTCTTCGTGGAGTCCCATGATTGAAAGCCGGTGAAAGCCTAAAACTCCGCCTTTTACATTTATTATTCTGCTGTCGTCAGGTCCGCGAGACTTAGTCTCGGCGAACCCGCTTTCAAATGCGGATTTGTCAAAAACTTCACCGCAATAACCTATAACTGAACACATTATGTATCACTCCACATCCTGAAGCGCGTCGTAACCCTCTTCGCCCGTGCGCACTTTTACGGCGTTTTCCACATCGTAAACAAAAATCTTGCCGTCACCGATATGCCCGGTGTAAAGCACCTTCTTTGCAGTTTCTATAACGCTTCTGACCGGCACCTTGCTTACAACGATATCCACCTGAATTTTAGGCAGCAGATTTGCCTCAACCTGAACGCCGCGATAGTATTCCGGCTGACCTTTTTGAGCGCCGCAACCGAGAACGTGCGATACCGTCATACCTGTGATGCCTATGTCCATCATAGCGTTTTTAAGCGCCTCAAAGCGCGGTTCTTTACAGATGATTTCTATCTTTGTAAGCTTCGGCACACTTTCATCAAACGCAAGTAATTTTTTCACCGGAATCGCTTCCGCAGGGGGTGTTTCACCGGTTACCGCCACAGCGTTTTCATAACCATAATCAATACTTTCAACTGCCGGAACAAAATCGGCGTATGCGCTCGGAAGTCCGTGTTCGGTTTTATCAAGACCCTTGATCTCTTCTTCCTCCGATACGCGCAGACCTATCGTCTTTTTAATGATAAAGAATGTTGCGGTCATCATAATGGCGGTCCACAAAAGAATAGCAGTAATACCAAGTAACTGAACGCCTAAAAGGCGGAAACTGCCGGTATAAAGAAGTCCTTTAAGTCCGGCGGGGGCGGCAGGGTTTGCCAAAAGTCCAACGGCAACCGTGCCCCAAATGCCGTTTGCAAGGTGAACGCCAACCGCGCCTACGGGATCATCTATATGAAGTTTAATATCAAGAAGTTCTACCACAAATACAACCAAAAATCCCGAAACAATGCCGACAACGGTTGAACCTACGGCATCGAGCGCATCGCACCCGGCGGTTATTCCGACAAGCCCTGCAAGAGAGGCATTTATACACATAGAAACATCCGGCTTGCCGTTTTTAATCCAGGTAAAAATCATCGTTACACAAGTGGCTACCGCAGGGGCTATCGTAGTAGTAACAAAGATTGAGGCGAGAGAATTACTATCCCAAGCGGCTGCGCCGTTAAAGCCATACCAGCCAAACCAGAGAATAAAGCAACCGAGTGCGCCGAGAGTAACCGAGTGACCGGGGATAGCGTTTACCTTTTTGACCTTTTTATTTTCATCCTTTATGTATTTTCCGAGTCGGGGACCCACCATTATAGCGCCGATAAGCGCCGTAATTCCGCCTACCGAGTGTATCGCGGCGCTTCCTGCGAAATCGTGGAAGCCGAGACCAACAAGCCAGCCTTTGCTATTCCACACCCAACCTGCCTCTATCGGGTAAACAAACAGAGAAATCACGCCTGAATAGATACAGTAGGAAATAAACTTTGTTCTTTCCGCCATGGCGCCGGAAACTATTGTTGCCGCCGTTGCACAAAACACAAGGTTGAATACGAATGACGATGCATTGCCGCTTTTAAGGAAACCGCCGAAATCGGTTAGTATCTTAAAATTCGGGATACCGATAAAACCGAAAGCATAATCTTCCGCCATCATAAGAGAAAAGCCGAGAATAACGAAAACGACCGTTCCTATACAAAAGTCCATCAGGTTTTTCATAATGATGTTTCCGGCATTTTTAGCCCTGGTAAAGCCTGTTTCCACCATAGCAAAGCCTGCCTGCATAAAGAATACAAGCGCCGCGCCGATGAGAAACCATACGCCGAAAACTTCACCTGTAGCGGCTTCTTTAACGAGTTTTACAATTTCTTCGGTAATCATTTATATCATCCTTTTACTTTACGCTGAAGAGTATATCCGCATAGGAAGGATACGGCCAATAAGATTTTGCGGTAAGAGTTTCCGCGGTATCGGCGGCAAGCCTCAGTTCGCACATTTTAGGCAAAACGCTATCCCTTATCATTTCTGATTCCTCAATGATATCCTTTGCGCCACAAAGAGTAACAACGGCATCCTTTAATTCGTCAGCGTATTTTCCTATTTTATCTGTGAGGTCTGAAAGTTTTGAAATAAGACCTGTTTCGTATTCGCAGGTTATGTTCGGCGATACCGCGCGCTTAGCGGCGGTATTTTTGGCAACATCTGCCGTAAAACGCTCTACCGCCGGCGCTATCTCGGTTTTCGCCATATCAACCATTGTGTTTGCCTCGATAGTTACCGACTTGCAGTAGTTTTC
>JAFXNY010000178.1 GCA_017529165.1 Clostridia bacterium | reverse complement strand
GACCACGGGCACGGCGTGGTAATTGGCGAGACCGCCGAAATAGGAGACGATGTCCTTATTTATCAGGGCGTTACATTAGGCGGTACAGGTAAGGATACAGGCAAACGCCACCCGACAATTGGCAACAATGTTATGATTAGTGCAGGCTCAAAGGTTTTAGGACCTCTTACTGTGGGTGACAATTCACGCATTGCGGCAGGCGCCGTGGTACTCGATAATGTTCCGGCAAACAGCACGGTTGTGGGCGTGCCGGCAAGAGTTGTAAAGCAGGACGGTAAAAAAGTGTACTGCAATCTTCTTGACCAGATACACATACCGGACCCCATTGCACAGGAAATAAAGCGACTCGAAAAACGCATAAAGGCACTTGAAGGAGAAAAGAAAAAATGAGAATATTCAACACTCTTACACGCGAAAAGGAAGAGCTAATTCCGATTAACAAAGGCGAAGTAAACATATATGCCTGCGGACCTACCGTGTATAACTTTATACATATAGGAAACGCCCGTCCGCTTTGCGTGTTTGATGTTTTCAGAAGATATTTAGAGTGGAGGGGGTTTAAGGTAAACTTTGTTCAGAACTTCACCGATATAGATGATAAGCTTATAAAAAAGGCAAACGAGGAGGGCATTACTGTGCCCGAGGTTGCCGAGCGGTATATTAAGGAGTTTTGGGTAGATGCTAAAGGTCTTAATGTAAGGGAAGCTACCGTTCATCCGAGAGCTACCGAGAATATTGACGAAATAATAAGGCTTATTTCGGTGCTTATAGATAAAGGTTATGCCTATACTGCCGGCGGCGATGTTTACTACAGAACTAAAAAGTTCAAAGATTACGGCAAGCTTTCCCATCAACCGCTTGAAGATTTGGAGGCGGGCGCCAGAATAAGCACAGGCGAAATAAAAGAAGACCCTATGGACTTCTGCCTTTGGAAAGGTGCAAAGGAGGGCGAGCCGTTTTGGGAGTCTCCTTTCGGTAAGGGCAGACCCGGCTGGCATATAGAATGCTCGGCTATGGCAGGAAAATATCTCGGCAAAACCATAGATATTCACTGCGGCGGTTTTGACCTTATATTCCCCCACCACGAAAATGAAATTGCACAGAGTGAAGCGGCAAACGGTAGAGAGTTTTCACATTATTGGATGCACAACGGCTTTATAAATGTTGATAACCGCAAAATGTCAAAGTCTCTCGGTAATTTCTTTACCGTGCGTGATGTTGCCGAAAAATATGGCTATGAGCCGATAAGATATTTAATGATTTCCTCGCAGTACAGAGGACCTATTAACTATTCTGTTGATATAATCGAGCAGAGCAAGAATGCACTTGAACGCCTTTATAATTGCAGGGATAATATTGATTTTGCGCTTAAAAATGCAAAGTCAGGGGAAACAAAAGCCGATTTCTGCGAAAAGCGAAAGAGTGAGTTTATAAGCGCTATGGAGGATGACCTTAACACGGCGGATGCCATGGCCGCAGTATTCGGTTTAGTAAGAGATATTAACACGGCTATAGCAGACGGGGCAAGTGTTCAAACGCTAAAGCAGAGCGCTAATATGTTCGATGAACTAACAGGCGTTTTAGGTCTGGTTTACAACCGTAAAACCGAGGCGCTTGACAGTGAAATAGAAGAGCTTATAAATAAGCGCACCGCCGCACGAAAAGCCAAAGATTTCAAAACGGCGGATGAAATAAGAGACAAGTTAAAAGATATGGGTATCATACTTGAAGATACCAAAGACGGCGTTAAATGGACAAGGCAGTAATGAAAAAAGAGCCGATAGGAAACGGCAGGTTTATATATGTGTCTAGTGAGCACACCTTTGGAACAGACGCCGTACTGCTTGCCGATTTCGCAAAACCTAAATCCGAAGATATTGCCGTGGATATCGGCACAGGCTGTGGCATAATTCCCTTTTTAATGTTAAGGGACGGTAAGGTAAAATCGGTAACAGGTATTGATATTGCGCCCGAAGCCGTCAAGTTAGCACAAAAAACCGCTAAAGAAGAAGGCTTTGATAACTTTATCGGTATAATTTCAAATATAACTGACATAAAAGGCAAAATCACGCTTGGCGATAAAACGCTTGTAACCTGTAATCCTCCGTATAAAGCGGCAGGCACCGGAATAAAGGCGCAAAGAACCTCTCGTCTTTTAGCACGGCAGGAAACTGAAGGCACTATGGAGGATATCGTTTTAGTGGCAAGCAGAATGCTCACCAGCGGCGGCAGACTTTGTATGTGCCAACGCCCTGAACGGCTTGCCGAGCTTATTTGCCTTATGAGCAAATACCGGGTTGAGCCTAAGAGAATAAGATTAGTTTCTAAAACTGTCGGCAGTCAGCCTTGGCTTGTACTTATAGAGGGCAGGCGGGACGGCAAGGTGGGTCTTAAAGCAGAGCCCACGCTTTATATTTATGAAAACGGCGAATTATCGGAGGAAATGAAAAAGATTTACGGTCCTTATAAGGAGGCACATTTATAAATGGCGGGCAAGATTTATGTTGTTGGTACGCCGATAGGGAACTTAGGTGATTTTTCGCCCCGTGCGGCGGAGGTTTTAGGTAGTGTCGATTTAATAGCGGCGGAGGATACAAGGGTTACCGCAAAACTCTTAAATCACTTCGGCATTAAAACAAAAACGGTTTCTTATTATGAGCACAACAAAAATCAAAAGGGTGCATACTTAATAGAGAGAGTGCTGAACGGTGATAATCTTGCCATTGTGAGTGACGCCGGTATGCCGGCAATATCCGACCCCGGCGAAGATTTAGTGCGGATAGCACACGAAAACGGCATAAAGGTTGAGTCGGTACCGGGGCCGAGTGCGGTGATTACGGCGCTTAGTATTTCCGGCTTCCCGTCCGGCAGGTTTTGCTTTGAGGGCTTTTTATCGGTTAATAAAATCAGCCGTAAAAAACATCTTGAACAAATTAAAAACGAAACACGCACGCTTATCTTTTACGAGGCTCCGCACAAGCTTCTAAAAACGCTTAGTGATATGCTTAAAGTGCTCGGCGAGCGTGACATATGCATAATAAAAGAACTAACTAAAATACACGAGCAGGTGCTTTTCTTTAACTTTAGTGAGGCGATAGCACATTTTACTGAAAACACGCCGAGGGGCGAATATGTGGTTATAATAAAAGGTGCAAGCGAGGAAAAAGATACGGAAATGAGCCTCGAAGAAGCCGCAAAATTGGCAAAACGGCTTATGAGTGACGGTATGTCAGCGTCATCCGCCGCAAAAGAAGCGTCAAATGTGAGCGGTATTAAAAAAGGCGATATATATAAGGCGATAGTTTAAGTCCTTATAAAGAATAAAAAAGTGCAGGAAGTTTAGTATGGGTAATGATTTTAATTTCGAGAGAAGAGAATATGAGGATATAGTGTCCGATAGCAGTCTTTCTGTTCCTAAAATAGGAAGCAAGCACGCTAACCGCAAAAGGCATGGTAAAAACAACCGGTGGGGCAAGCTTTCAAAAGGGAAAAAGCGAGCAATAATCAGCGTTACATCAGTGTTTCTTGTAATTGCTATATTGCTTGGCTGGTTCTTTATTTATTGGCGGTATAACTATAACCCCATAACAAACGACCCCGAAGAATTGGGCTTTGAAAACCAGATAAACAAGGATGTAATTAACATTGCTTTGTTCGGTATTGATACCAGAAACAAAAAAACCTTTAAGGGCAATTCGGATAGTATTATGATTTTAAGCCTTAATACAGAGCTTAAGACCGTAAAAATAGTATCGGTTATGAGGGATACCATTGTTCCGATAAACGAAGAGGGCAAACGCACAAGGTATGCAAAAATAAACTCTGCGTATGCGCATAGTCCCGAGCTTGCAATTAAAACCCTTAATGAAGTCTTTGACCTTGATATATCGGAATATGCAACGGTTAATTTTTACGGTATGACCGAAATTATCGATGCTGTAGGCGGAATTGACGCCACCGTTACAGAGGATGAGCTTAAGTGGAAAGGGCATGACCACCCGAACCTTAACAACTGTATGGATGAAATATGCAAAAACTTAGGACTTGACGCAAACAAGTATTATATTAAAACTGCCGGAGAGCACCATATGAACGGTGTTCAGGCGGTTGCATATTCCCGTGTGCGAAACTGTAAGAGCATTTGGGGCACTAATAACGATTACGGCAGAACAGACCGCCAGCGCCATGTTATGGAACAGCTGTTTAATAAAGCGATAACGCTTGAAAAAAGCAAATATACCACTCTTGCAAAGGCACTCATTCCGTGTACCGAAACCTCTCTTTCCTACCGCCAGATTATAGGGCTTGCTTTTAACATACTTCTTAATCATCCAACCTTTTATCAGGCAAGACTTCCGCAGGATGATTGGCAAATGCCGTTCAGGTGGTCGGGTTACGGCTCGGTTGTATATTATGATTTAGACTTCGCCTCAAAAGCTTTACATTCACTTTTTTATGACGGCATTACAATAGAAGAGTATGTAGAGCAAAACGGTGTAGGTAAAAACGATTGGTTTGCACGCCTTGGCAAGTCTTCGTCAAGTAACACAGGAAAGGCTACAACCTCTGAAATTACCGTTTCAGAAGATACAAGCAGTAGCACTGTTTCTTCACAACCGCCGGCGCAGAAACCCGAAAATAATAAAAACGAAGAGATAAATACCGGCGAAAGCAGTCAAACGCAGTCCTCATCCGAAGAAAAATCCACAGAGAGTTCAAACAGCAGTGAAACCGAAAGCAAGGTGGATACGGATGAATAACGGGAACTTGCCGGATTGTGAAAACTGTTCGCATTACGATTTTGATGAAACGGCGCAGGAATATTTTTGTGCCGCCGCGCTTGATGAAGATGACATAGCAAAGCTTATGTCCTTTAAGAACTATAAATGTCCGTATTTCGATTTCTATGATGAATATAAAATAGTGAGAAAGCAAAATTAGGTGATAAAATGCTTTATGTATATATAGTTGCCGCAGCGGCGGCAGTGCCCTTGCTTAATAACTTTTTACCCGTGCTTCGCCAAAGCTATTCTATATGGCTCGTGCCGGCAATGTTTTTAGGTACCTTTTTATCCCTTGTTATTATTCATCTTTTGGTTTTTGTAATAGCCGGATATTGCATAAATACAAAAAAACCGATAAAAAAAGCTTCGGCGTTTTATAGGTCACTTGTAAAGCTCACAGTGCCAATGCTCTTTACTTTTACCCGTGTTAAGGTGCAAAGCACGGGACTCGATAAGACACAGGGTTTATTCCCTTGTATGCTTGTATGCAATCACCTAAACAATATTGACCCTGCCGTTATTCTAAAAGAATTGCCCGATTTGAAGTTAGGTTTTATAGGCAAAAAGGAAATATATACCGATATGCCGTTTGTGGCAAGATATATGCATTCTCTTCACTGCCTGCCGATTGATAGGGAGAACAACCGCGAAGCCGTTAAAACTATTCTTGAGGCCGTAAAGCTTATTAAAGATGAGACCGCAAGTATCGGCATTTTTCCGGAGGGGTACATAAGCCTTAACGGTGAGCTTAAAGATTTCCGTAACGGCGCTTTTAAGATAGCCACAAAGGCAAAATGCCCGATAGTGGTTTGTACTCTGCTTGGCACTCCCGAAGCGGTTAAAAACATTTTCAGAAAGAAAAGCACAGTTTATTTTGATGTTTTAGAGGTAATATCCGCCGGAGAGGTCGAAAAAATGACCACATCCGAGCTTTCAGAGCGTGTACATAATGAAATGCTTGAAAATATTGAGAAAAGGCGGAAAGAGATATCCGCAAAGAAATAAACGCAGGAAAGCGTGGGTGAAAAAATGAACTTTGATAAAATACTCGAAACAGCACAAAAGATTTTTTCAAACAATTTAGTTAAATCGGTGCTGGTAATTTTAATTTCGTTTGGCGCTTATAAGCTTATATCCATACTGCTAAATGCCAGAGGCAAGAGGCTTAAGAAGCTTGACCGCAAGAAAAGTGAAACCTATATTCATCTTATAAACAGTACGGTAAAATATGCTGTTTTAATAATCGCTTTCTTTTCTCTGCTTTCGGTAAACAATGTAAATATCACTTCAATGCTCGCAGGGCTCGGTATTGCCGGAATTATTTTAGGCGTTGCCGTGCAGGATGCTCTTAAAGATATAATCAGAGGCTTTGATATTGTATCGGATGATTATTTCAAGGTAGGCGACCTAATAGAAGTAAACGGTAAAGAGGGTATCGTAACCGAAATCGGAATAAAAACCACAAAGGTAAAAGAGCTAAAAACGGATAATATAATTTCAATACCAAACCGTGAGATTGCGCAGGCGGCACTTGTATCAAAGTTTATTTATATTGATATACCTATGCCGTATGAAACACCGCTTGATGTTGCAAAAAATGTAGCCAAAGAGATTTGCAAAGCGATAGAGAAATCTGCCGATGTAAAATCATGCGGGTTTATAGGTGTTAATAAGCTTGACGACTCGGCAATAAATTATCTTATAAAGATAGAATGTAAAAACAACGCTAAAAAACTCCAGATTCGCCGTGACGCTTTAGGCACAGCGCTTGAAGTAATGGCAAATAACAGTATATCCGTACCGTATCAACAGATTGATATACATAATAAATAATATGTAAAACAAACAAGGAGCCTTGAACGAAAGTTCAAGGCTCTTTGGCACGAAGGTTGATAACGGACTTATAGCTTCGGGGTAAGGAAGCAAGCAACCGAAAACAAGAGATAGACCGCCAGCACTACACTATTCCGAACCAAAGACCAAAAGATAAGCATTGTGGGAAAATCTAAACTT
>JAFXNY010000177.1 GCA_017529165.1 Clostridia bacterium | reverse complement strand
TAACTGATTTTTTATGGGCGAGTTATATTCTTTCTTTCCCGCTTAGTTACCGTAATTCCCATGTTTTCATCCACCGTTATATCATAAATTGCATCGTAATTATCGGCTATACTTGACCGGCACTCGATTATAGCCCTCGTTTTTCCAGGTTTTAAGCTAACAAACGAAATGTTTACTTCATATCCCGAGCCGCACATCTCGTTGTGATCGGGGTTTAAGTAATAATGCATTTGGTTGTATGCCGCCACAGATTCATCCTCTATTTTCACATTGTAGGACGGACCGCCGCCGTCAAAAGAAGAAAACGATAAAACCGCTTCTGTTTTGATTTCTTTGTTATATATCTTTGAATCAAACATTTTTCTACTCTCCTATTAGGATTTATCAGTCTGTCGCCGAGGCCATAATAACGACAAAACGGTCAAGCGTTTTATCATAAACGGTAAGGCAAAGTGCACCCCACCACTCGTGACCCTCGTCAAAGTATTCCGACCAATCGGTAGTCCATCTGTAAACCTCAAGTTTATCAGTTCCACCCGGAAACAATACGGCGTTTACACGCTTAAAATCGTTGTCGGTATAAGAGTTTCTGTGCGGCGGGCATAAAAACGCTTTCCTGTAATTAAGCCACTCGTCTGAATTGACCGGAGCAAACAGCGCTTTGCCGCTTAGTTTCTTGCACCTTGCAATCTTAATATCATAAGACCACTCTTTACCGTCATCGAAAAGCTCGCGCGCAGCGCATACTAAAGCAAGGCGGTGCGAATCGACCCCACAGTAAGGGAAAACGCCGGTTGCTTTAGCATATTTGTTTTCGGCGTTAATAAGGCAATAATCGCATACAATATCCGGATATTCTGCAATCAATGCAAAAAACTCATCGTCTGTATAAGTGGCTCCCGTGTTGCGATAATAATCTAATGTTTCGCACACAATGGTATCTACTAAGTTTTTTCGACTGCCTGACCCGGGTGGCGTGGCAATCACCGTGTACCATTTCCCCGGATAGTCCCAGACCTTGTCAAAATAAGCGTCCGTCGGGTATTTATCAATAACATGGTCGGCGCTAGGCATAACTGCCTTGACCTTTGCTAAAGCCTGCCTATGTATCTCATCCCGAAATGCCGCCGCTTTTTTTAAATCTTCTTCACTGTACATATGATTTATCCTCACAAACCGGAATTATTATAATACGACATAGCACCGTCAAACAATCGCGGTTTTTTACCTATTAAAAGGCGTTTGAGCACCGCTTCTGCTACCGCAAGTAGATTTTCGCGAACTTCCTGATCTTGAAACCCAACAAAACTTTTTGCCTTTTGCTTTGCGGAAGTGGTTTTTCCGCAACCTTTGGGTCCTTTTATAAGCATTGCGCCAAAAGACTCTAATTTTGGATCCAATAAATCATCAACTATTCTTTTCTTATATTCCATAAATTTCTCCTGTTCTTTCGGTTTATTATCCCGCAGATTTAGTAATTTGTAAAGATTTGTTTAAGAGATTTGAATAATTTTGTTTAATATTTTTGTGTTAAAAGTTAGGATAAGTAGATAAAAAACAAATCCGAACGATTCACCTATGGTGAAAAGGTTCGGATTTTTAGAGTTTGGTGCACCTGACAGGAATTGAACCTGCACCGAGTTACCCCGACTAGAACCTGAATCTAGCGCGTCTGCCAGTTCCGCCACAGGTGCATTTTGCGAGGACAATTATATAATACATATCGCATAAAGTCAAGAAAATTAGTGTTCTTTTTATAGAAAACAGTTGCAAACATTCTTTTGTTAAATTATAATGGTTTTTGGTGATATTATGGCAGATAACAAAAAACTTGTAAAAGAAATAACATCTATGGATGAGGACTTCGCAAAATGGTACACCGACGTATGTCTTAAAGCGGAGCTTATTGATTATTCATCTGTTAAAGGCTGTATGATAATACGGCCTTACGGTTATGCAATCTGGGAGAATATCCAGCATATTATGGACGGTATGTTCAAAGAAACAGGTCACGAAAATGTTTATATGCCTTTATTTATACCAGAGAGTCTTTTGCAGAAAGAAAAAGACCATGTAGAGGGTTTTGCGCCCGAAGTTGCTTGGGTAACGCACGGCGGAGAAGAAAAGCTTGAAGAACGCCTTTGTGTTCGCCCTACAAGTGAAACATTATTCTGCGACCATTTTAAGAATGTTGTTCACTCATGGCGTGATTTGCCGAAGCTTTATAACCAGTGGTGCAGTGTAGTAAGGTGGGAAAAAACCACCCGCCCGTTCCTGCGTTCCCGTGAGTTTTTATGGCAAGAGGGTCACACCCTGCACGCTACGGCGGACGAGGCAAAGAGTGAGACCGAGCAAATGCTTAAGGTATATGCACGCTTTGCCGAAGAAGTGCTTGCCATGCCGGTAGTTATGGGGCAAAAAACCGAAAAAGAGCGTTTTGCCGGTGCCGAGGCTACATACACTATAGAAGCTCTTATGCACGACGGCAAGGCACTACAAAGCGGAACATCACATTATTTTGGTGACGGTTTTTCACGCGCTTTCGGTGTGCAATACACAGATAAGGAAAACAAGCTTGTATATCCATATCAAACCTCATGGGGAACCACAACAAGACTTATAGGTGCTGTTATTATGACTCATGGAGACGATAACGGTTTAGTTCTGCCCCCCGCCATTGCACCGATACAGGCTGTTATTATACCCATTGCCTCACACAAAAAGGGTGTGTTAGAGAGTGCAAGAGAGCTCGGTGAAAGGCTTAAAGGCATTTGCCGTGTGAAAATAGATGAAAGCGAGCAGTCGCCTGGATGGAAGTTTGCCGAGTATGAAATGAAAGGCGTACCGCTTCGAAT
>JAFXNY010000176.1 GCA_017529165.1 Clostridia bacterium | reverse complement strand
TTCTTGATATTATTGAGTCAAGCAAGGCAGGGGACGAGATAACCTTAACCGTTTTGTCCTCCGGCGGTGCCGAGAACGATTATACTGTAAAGCTCGGCGCTAATGTGGGAGAGTCAAGCTTTAGCCACCAAGAGTCTATACCCGATAATTCATCCAGCAATAATAATTTTTCAGAACAGGGCGGTACATTTGATTTTCCGTTTGGCGAATAAAAAATATAAGAATTAAAAGTTTTTTCGGCAGTCTTAAAGACTGCCGATTTTTCTTTTTTTTACAATATATTTTTTTATATTTTTGGGCAAATTAAAAGTAGAAATATGTTTTGTGAGGTGTAAATATGAAATATGTAAAACTTATGTTCAGAACCTTATTCTTTACTGTGCTTTTAATTTGCATAACTATTTTTACGGCAGTTTTTGTGTTGAGTCAAACCGTAAGCCGTGAATATAAAATAAATAAAGGCGATACTTTCAGAATTGATTCTGCAATACCCGTAACTGCTGATATCGGCGGCGTAAAGGCAACAAGTAGTGAGTTTAATAATGTAGGCGATGTTCTTGATGTTGACTTAAAGCTTTTCGGTATAATACCGTTTAGCAAAGCGAGCGTAACGGTTGTAGATGAAAGCTATGTTTCAGTGCTGGGAATACCGTTCGGTATGAAAGTATATACAAACGGTGTGCTTGTAATTGAAGCGGGAGATGTCGGCATAGATAACGGTAATATGATCCCCTCAAAAATATCGGGAATAAAAGTAGGAGATTATATTATAAAAGTTAACGGTGCCGAGATTACATGTAATGAAGACCTGTCACAGATGGTTGCCGAAAGTGGCGGCGAAACCCTGCAATTTGAAATAATGCGTAATAACAAAACAAAAACTGTGCCTGTAACACCGGTAAAATCGGTTGAGGGGATATACAGGCTTGGTATTTGGGTTCGTGATAGCTCGGCAGGAGTTGGAACACTTACCTTTTACAGCCCCTCAAGCAATATGATTTGCGGACTTGGGCACGGCATTTGCGATAGTGATACAGGCGACCTTTTAGTGCCTGATCACGGCGAGCTTGTGGGCGCCGAGATTATTTCGGTAAAAAAAGGTGAACCGGGCGACCCTGGTGAGCTTAAAGGCAGATTTACTTTTGATAAAATATCAAATATTGCACTTAACACCGATAACGGCGTTTACGGTCAGCCATATAAGGCTATGGGCTCTTCTAATCTCACCGAAATAGCCTTAAAGCAGTATGTGAAAAATGGCGACGCCCAGATTTTGTGCACAATAGGCGGTGATAAACCCACTTTATATTCTTGCACAGTTCAAAAACGAATGTCGGCATACAATTCGGCAACACAAAATATGATTGTAACCGTAACCGATGAACGCTTGTTAGAGAAGACCGGAGGTATTATTCAGGGAATGTCCGGCAGTCCTATTTTGCAGGACGGCAAGTTAATAGGAGCAGTAACCCATGTGTTTGTTGACGACCCCACAAAGGGCTACGCAGTATATGCCGAGAATATGCTTGAAACGGCACAGGGAATAACAAACATAGTATTAAAAGAAGCTTCATAATATGTAGGCTCTTAGATACAACCCGGCGAGATTTCTCGCCGGGTTGTATTATGTGCTTATTATTTACTTGTCTGTGTAACCTTTTCGGGTATCTTTTTATAAAATGTTTCAACAATTATATCGGTAAGCTTGTCTTTATCCGGTGTGAAAGCCGAGAAACCGTCTTTTACAAAGACTTCGCCGGGTATTGCCTTAAACTGTATTGAATCTCCCAAGTTCATCCTAAGGGAGCTTGTTGCGAGATAGGTCGTTTGAGAAAGCGTAATATTGGTTGCAACATAAGGTTTCATAATACTATAGTAGTTTACAACCTTTGTAAAATCTCCTGAAATCTCGTTGCTTACCTTGTTCATAAATGCGGTTATAAAACTCTTTTGGCGTTCCATGCGGTAGACATTGGCATAAACATCATCAGTCCGCCAGTGGATATAATAAACAGCACTTTTGCCTTTTACCTTTATCTGTTGCCCTTTCTTGTAATAATTACCGCTATCGGCATCATGGTAATCTTCATTTACATAAACATCAATATATCCTACCGAGTTTGTGAGCTTTTCAAGGGCACTCAGGTCCATTGTTATATAAGAGCTTATGTTTATACCGTATAAAACTCTGCTTACGGATAAAAGCACATTTTCGCTGCACTGTTTTTCGTCCTTGCCGTAAGCGTACGCAAGGCAAATCTGTTTTTTGGATACACCTGCATATTCGCCGGCAGTTGTATATTGGTTTACATCCACAAGTGTTTCTCTCGAAATAGGGATAACGCTCGCCTGTTTAGTTTTTGTATCAACGGCGGCTACTAAAAGCGTATCTGCCTGGCCGTTAAGCCCGGTAATTGAAGAATCAGCTACAGAGCCTTTAT
Source organism: Clostridia bacterium (assembly GCA_017529165.1). Next base: position 2,645 of record JAFXNY010000176.1, on the reverse strand, counting down.
CAACGCCGATAAACAGAAATGATACAACATCCGTGTTAAGCTTATACTTAGCACCTTTGTATATTATACCGTCGTCATCCTCAACAACTGTATCAGTTGTTATGTTTTTATCGTTCTTATGAAACTGTATTTTTCCGGTTCTGCTTAAAATAAGCAGGGTGCTGATTGCGATAATAGTCAGTAATAAAAGAACCGAAACTATAATAATGGCAATTTTAAGAGTTTTTTTCATAATACTCTCCTTTTCACAATAATATTATATCCGAAAAAAGCCCGCTGTCAATAGACTTACTGTCGGTAAGGACAAATCGGTTTTGAAAGGCGATTTTTGTTGCGATCATTGCCTCAAAACCTTGACATACTGGTGCCTTACGAGGACAACAAGCCAAAAAGAGCCGGATTTTTCCTTTTTTAGGCGTTTTGTCCTTATCGACAGTAAGTCTAATTTCGCCTTTTTATGAAATAAGTGTGGAAAAACATAAAAAAGTGTAGTATAATAAACCAAATAGATATTCTAGGAGAGGTTTTATGAAGATTATCATCGCCGGATGCGGTAAAATCGGCGTAGCTGCAATAGAGAGCCTTGTAAATGAAGGCCACGATGTTATTGCTATAGATAATCGCATGGAAGCGGTTGAGGAAATACGGGATGTATATGATATCATGTGTCTCTGCTCAAACGGCGCTGATTTCAACACATTAAACGAAGCCGGCGTCCAGGACGCAGATATGTTTATAGCTGTAACCGGTTCTGATGAGCTTAATATGCTTAGTTGTATTATTGCCAAAAAAATGGGGGCTAAGCATACTGTAGCCCGTGTCCGAAATCCTGAATATAACGACAAGAGCTTAGGGTTTATAAAACAGCAGATAGAGTTGTCTCTAATACTTAACCCTGAGTATCTGGTAGCGCAGGAAATATTTAATATACTTAAGTTTCCTGCGGCAGTAAATGTTGAAACATTTTCACGCCGCAATTTTGAAATGGCAGAGCTTTTATTGCGTGATAACAGCCCTATTGTGGGAATGAGTCTTATGGAGCTTAGAAAAAAGTTCCAAGCAAATTATCTTATATGCGTTGTTCAGCGTGGGGAAGATGTGTTTATACCTGACGGTAATTTTGTTTTGCAGTCTGGCGACCGTATAGGCATAACAGCAGATCCTAATGAGATTCAAAAGCTTCTTAAAATGATTGGAATATTACAAAAGAGTGTAAAGAATGTTATGATTTTAGGTGGCGGCAGAATAGCATACTATCTCTCTAAAATGCTGATTTCTTCCGGCAACTCGGTTAAGATTATTGATAATGACAGAAACAGGTGCGAAGTACTTTCGGATATTTTGCCTCAAGCAAATATTATTAACGGCGACGGTACAGACCAGTCCTTGTTGATTGAAGAGGGACTTACTCTTTCCGATTCATTTGTTGCGCTCACGGGAATGGATGAAGAAAATATACTTCTTTCCATATTTGCTACAACAAAACAGGTTAAAAAGGTAATAGCAAAGGTTAACGGAAGTGAGCTTTCTGATTTGGCAGAAAAATTGGGGCTTGACTGTATTGTTACACCAAAACAAACCGTAAGCGGTATAATATCGAGGTATGCAAGAGCCATTGCCAATTCTGAGGGCAGTAATGTTGAAACGCTTTATAAGCTTATGGACGGTATGGCCGAAGCCGCAGAGTTTAATGTTGCCGAAGATTTCGAGTACAAAGATATTCCGATTAAGGAATTAAGGCTTAAAAAGAATATACTGCTCGCCGGTATTATCCGTAAACGCAAGGCAATTATCCCTTCGGGTGACGATGTGATAAAGTCAGGCGATAAAGCAATAGTTATTGCGGCAAAAACTGTACTGAATGACCTTTCAGATATTATGAGGTAGCTTTTTATGAATGTTAAAGCAGTATTTAATACGCTTGGTAAAATCTCGCTTGTTGAAAGCGTTTTACTGTTGTTGCCGTTTGCGGTGTCTCTGATTTACAAAGAGCCGTCTTCGATATTTGCATTTGCTGTAACAATAGCTATATCGGCAGTAATAGGTGGAGCCCTATTGCTTATTACCGGAAAGCATAGCAATGTTATATATGCCAAAGAGGGCTTTACTATAGTTGCAGGTGTGTGGATATTTATATCGCTTATAGGTGCCTTGCCTTTTACTGTATCCGGTGCGTTACATTCTTATATTGATGCTTTTTTTGAAACAGTAAGCGGTTTTACGACAACCGGAGCCTCAATTTTAACTGATGTTGAAAGTCTTTCAAGAGGTATGCTCTTTTGGCGTAGCTTTACCCACTTTATAGGCGGTATGGGCTTTCTTGTTTTTGTTATGGCTATAATACCTAATGTTACCGACCGTTCAATACATATACTTAAAGCCGAAGTGCCGGGTCCGGCTGTTGGTAAAATAGTACCTAAAATCAAGGATACGGCAAAAATACTATATCTGATTTATATAGTTATAACGGTAGTAGAAATCATAATGCTTGTGTGCGGCGGAATGCCTGTATTTGACAGCGTAGTTCACGCTTTCGGCACTGCCGGCACGGGCGGCTTCTGCATTAAGAGTGATAGTATAACCTCATACAGTCCCTATTGCCAATGGGTAATAGGCGTGTTTATGCTGCTTTTCGGCATTAAGAG
>JAFXNY010000175.1 GCA_017529165.1 Clostridia bacterium | reverse complement strand
TGATAGAGATACTTTTGTCTTCGGTTTATCCCGAGTTTGATACACTCGATATTGCGGATAAGCAGTATGTTGTAGAAAGCTTTTCTGCACCTATAAGAAAGGCAGCGCACTTCGGAGAGTTTTCGGCTTTAGGCGCTCTCTTTCTTGTGTTTTTTGAAACATTTGATTTCTTTTCTGAAAAGAAATACTTGATTTTGCCTATAGTGCTTGGCTTTTTGTATGCAATAAGCGATGAAGTTCATCAGTTGTTCGTACCGGGCAGAGCCTGCAGAATCACAGATATTTACATAGATTCTTGCGGAGTTTTAGCGGGTGTTATATTTCTTTTCTTGATTTATCGGGGGGAGTGGGACACATGAGTAACAAAGATTTGAAAAAAGATTATTTTCTAAAGGGTCTTACCGCTTTTTTAGTTATTGCGGCATGCGTTGTGTTTGCTTTTCTTGTTTTCAAAATTGATGTTATGTGGGGCATTGTTAAGAAAATAATTTCGGTGCTTAATCCGGTTATTTTCGGATTGGTTATCGCATATCTTGTAAACCCGATGGTTAAGTTCTTTGATAAATATATCTGCAAAGTTACTTTGTACAAGGCTAAGAATACCGACAAGGCAAGGCGTGTTGCAGATTTAATCAGCGTTATTCTTGCCGTTTTGGTATTTTCTATAATTATTGTAGGTCTTTTACTACTTGTTATTCCTCAACTTATTACAAGCATTTCAAGCTTTATAGATTCGTTCCCTGCTCGCCTTGATGCGATTTCCGCATGGGGTAAGAGCGTTCTTAAAGAAAACGAAAAACTTCAGGGTATTTTTACAAGGGTGCTCGATTACGAAAAGAATTGGCTTAAAACCGATTTGTCCGGCACGGTAAAGAGTGTTACGGCAAATCTCACCTCAGGCGTTTTAAGCTTTGTAAACTTCCTTAAAAACTTCGGTCTCGGGCTTATATTTGCAATTTATATGCTTTTCAGCAAGGATAAAATGCTCAATCAGTGTAAGAAAGTTATGTGCGCTGTATTCAGTGATAAAACAGTAGGCAGTATTCTTTCCTGGCTTTCAAAGAGCAACTCCGTTTTCAGCGGTTTTATAAACGGAAAGCTTTTAGATTCACTTATTATCGGTGTTCTTTGCTTTATAGGTACTACAGTGCTTAATATTCCTTATGCACTGCTTGTATCGGTTATAGTAGGTGTTACAAATGTGATACCGGTATTTGGCCCCTATATTGGTGGTGTTCCTTCAGTTATTCTTGTTACTATCGAAAGTCCGGTAAAAGGCTTATATGTCGGAATACTGATAATTCTTCTCCAAATGCTTGACGGCAACTTTATAGGTCCTAAAATACTCGGAGATAAAACAGGACTTTCCAATTTCTGGGTTATGTTCGCAATAGTTATAGGCGGAGGACTGTTCGGGGTTTTGGGTATGCTTGTAGGAGTTCCGGCTTTTGCAGTTATTTATTACGCCTTTGCCTTATTTGTAAACTATCGGTTGAAAATTAAGAATAAACCAACTAATAGCGACTGTTACAGTGATGAGGCAATAAAGGAATTATTTGTGTCGGAGGAAAAATAGAATGCGAAAAAAAGAACTAATCGCACAGAATCTTTCTCTTTTTGAACAACTTGAGGCTTTAAGAGGCGAATCGTCTTCTAAAGACAGAAAAATACGAGAGCTTGAAAGCATTATTGAACAGCTTAAAAAAGAACACTCAAATAAAAGAACCGAACCCACAGCTCCGCTTAAAAGGCTGGAGGAAAAGGTTATAGGGCAGTCAAAGCTTGACCCTATTATTGAATATGCTTCGGGTGTTATAGGTAAGCTTGTTATGGAGTCGGCAAACGGCAGTAATTCCTTAACAAATGGCGGTAATACAGAACATAGAGAGCTTGTGAATCTCCTGCTCGGTAAAACCGAGGTTGCAAAAGCAGAAATATTGGCGGTTGTAAACGGAGAGGGCTCTTTTGAGGATAAAAAAATAAAAATTGATGCTGTGGCAGACGAAACCCTTGATTATTTTTCAAGTGTTTTAGCACAGGTAAATTAAAAAACTTACAGGGAGGGATACCCTCCCTTTTGTAAAGTCCGGAGGGAAAAATGATTAGAAAACTTGCAAAAAGCGTGCGTGAATATAAAATGCCTACGGTTTTAACGCTTATATTCATTGTAGGCGAAGTTATAATAGAGTGTTTTATACCTTTTATAACAGCACAGCTTGTAAATAATATTAAAGGCGGAGTGGCTATAGGAGAACTGCTTAAAACAGGGCTTATTTTATTTGTTTTGGCAATGCTTTCGCTTGCCTGCGGAGGCATAGCGGGATATACCTGCTCTAAAGCGTCTGCCGGTTTTGCAAAAAATCTTCGGCATGATGTATTTTCCCGTGTTCAAACCTTTACTTTTTCTAATATAGATAAGTTTTCGTCTTCATCACTTGTAACCCGCCTTACAACCGATATAATCAATATACAGATGTCTTATATGATGCTCACGAGAATAGCAATAAGAAGTCCTTTGATGTTTATTTTTTCTATAATTATGGCATACAGAATGGGCGGCAGCTTGGCTTTTACCTTTGTAATCGTAGTGCCGGTGCTTATTTTCGGGCTTATAATGATTGCAAGGTTTGCTATGCCGGCTTTCAGAAGTGTTTTCAGAAAGTACGATAAATTAAATGAGTCGATAGAAGAAAATGTCCGTGGAATGCGTGTTGTAAAGGGCTTTTCCCGTGAAAACTTCGAAAAAGAAAAGTTTTACAGTGCGGCAGAAAATATCCGTAAAGACTTCGTAAAAGCTGAAAGAATAGTAGCTCTTAACAATCCTTTAATGCAAATATGCCTTTATTTTAATATGGTGTTTATACTTATCGTGGGTGCAAAGCTTACCATTACAGGCAAGGGCACAATAATCGATATAGGGCAGATTTCGGCAATGCTTACCTACGGTATGCAGATACTTATGAGCCTTATGATGCTTTCTATGATTTATGTAATGCTCACTATGTCTGCAGAGTCGGCAAAGCGTGTTTGCGAGGTGCTCTCCACTTCGCCTGAAATCACTGACCCCGAAAACCCTGTAACAGAGGTTAAAAATGGCAGTATAGACTTTAACAATGTGAGTTTTAAGTACGCAAAGGACGCCAAGCGTTTTGCGGTTAACAACATAAACATTCATATTGAATCGGGGGATACCGTAGGCATAATCGGCGGTACCGGCACCGGTAAATCTTCGCTTGTTCAGCTTATTCCAAGACTTTATGATGTAACAGAGGGGCAGGTCAAAGTCGGCGGTGTTGATGTAAGAGACTACGATGTAAAAACTCTGCGTGATAGCGTGGCTATGGTGCTTCAGAAAAACCAACTGTTTTCAGGTACTATAAAGGATAATATCCGCTGGGGCGATGAGAATGCAACGGATGAAGAGATTATAAATGCCTGTAAGTTAGCGCAGGCGGATGAGTTTATTAAATCTTTTCCGGACGGTTACGATACTTATATCGAGCAGGGCGGTACGAATGTCTCGGGCGGACAAAAACAGCGCCTTTGTATTGCCCGTGCAATAATTAAGAAACCGAAAATCTTAATTCTTGATGACTCTACAAGTGCCGTAGATACTAAAACCGATGCTAAAATAAGAGACGGTTTTAAGTCGTTACTCCCCGAAACCACAAAAATCATAATTGCCCAGCGTGTTTCATCTGTAGAAAGCGCAGATATGATAATTGTGCTTGAAGGCGGCGAAGTAGCCGATATCGGAAGTCACACCGAATTACTTTCAAGATGTAATATTTACCGTGAGGTTTATGAACAGCAAGTCTCAGGGGGTGAAGAAAATGCCTAAAAATAATGCTCGGCCTCCAAGGGGTACTATGCCCGCCGGCAAAATTGATGCCGGTATGCTTAAAAGAGTTATGAAACTGTTGTTTTCAAGCTTTCCGGTGCTTTTGCCGGTAACAATAGTATGTATTATATTTTCGTCAGTCACCGCTGCGGCACCTGCAGTATTTCAACAGCAGGTAATAGCCGATATTCAGGCGTTTTATCAGTCAGGTGATTGGAGTGCCGCTTCAAAAGTTATACTTCCGAAAATTGCAATTCTCATTGCCTTTTATGCACTTTCAATGGTGTCAATAACCCTCTATACTCAGCTTATGGCTTATATAACTCAGGGCTTTCTCCATAAAATGAGGGTAAAGATGTTTGACGGTATGCAGAACCTGCCTATCAAATATTTTGATACCCATAAGCACGGCGAGATTATGAGCTATTATACAAATGATATAGATACACTCCGTGAGCTTATTTCCCGTGCACTGCCCACACTACTTCAGGCTTCAATAGTAGTAATCAGCGTATTTTCCATAATGATTTATTACAGCGTGCTGATGACGGCGGTTGTAATTTTAGGCGTTGTGGCAATGTTCTTTGTAACCAAAAAAATCGGCGGCGGCTCGGCTAAATACTTTATCCGCCAGCAAAAATCGGTTGCTAAAACCGAGGGCTTTATTCAGGAAATGATGAACGGCCAGAGGGTTATAAAGGTATTTAATTACGAGGACAAGTGCCAAGAAAGCTTTGATAAAAACAACGAAGAGCTTTTCTGCGATAGCTTTCGTGCTAATGCCTATGCCAATTCCTTAGGCCCCATAATTCAAAATATAGGCAATGTGCTTTATGTTATAATCGCCACAGTAGGCGGTGTACTGCTCTTAAGCGGTGCGCCCAAGCTCGGTATTTCAAGTCTTTTAGGTATCGGCTCGGCTATAATCACTATTGATATTGTGGTTCCGTTTCTTAACATGGCAAAGCAGTTTACCGGCAATATTAACCAGTTGACTCAGCAGATAAATGTTGTTGCTATGGGTCTTGCAGGTGCCAAACGCATATTTGATATTATGGATGAAGAGCCGGAAGTGGATAACGGCTATGTAACCCTTGTTAATATGGAAACCGATAAGAACGGTAATATCGTAGAGACTGATAAGCGAACAGGCAAATGGGCATGGCGCCACCCGCATGGGGACGGCACGGTTACCTATACCGAGCTTAAAGGCGATGTTACTATGGAACATGTCGATTTTGGTTATACAGAGGATAAACCGGTGCTTTTCGATGTATCCGTCTATGCGAAGCCGGGTCAAAAGGTAGCTTTTGTTGGTGCTACGGGAGCAGGTAAAACCACCATTACAAATCTTATAAACCGATTTTACGATATTGCGGACGGTAAAATAAGATATGACGGTATAAATATAAACAAAATTAAGAAATCTGATTTGCGCCGTTCGCTTGGTATAGTTTTGCAGGAAACAAATCTCTTTACCGGAAGCGTGCTTGATAATATCCGATACGGCAGGCTCGATGCTACGGACGAAGAATGTATCGCCGCCGCAAAGCTTGTTGGTGCGGATGATTTTATTACAAGGTTGCCGGACGGCTACGCTACACCGCTTGCCAATAACGGCTCAAATCTGTCTCAAGGTCAACGCCAGCTTATAGCAATAGCCCGTGCCGCCGTTGCCGACCCGCCTGTTATGATACTCGATGAGGCAACCTCTTCAATAGATACAAGAACCGAAGCAATAGTCCAAAAAGGTATGGATAAGCTTATGGAATCACGCACGGTATTTGTAATAGCGCACAGGCTCTCAACCGTTAAGGACAGCGATGTTATAATGGTGCTTGACCACGGCAAAATAATAGAGCGAGGAAACCACGAAAAGCTTATAGCCGATAAGGGCACATACTATCAGCTCTATATGGGAGCATTTGAACTCGAATAAAACACGCTGTGTTTTATTCGCAGATATCAGATTTCAGATATCAGATATCAGATGTCAGATAATATGTGCGCTAACAGTGCAAAAATAAATGATGCTCGGGAGAACGAATCTCCCGAGCATTTTATGCATAACACAAAATCTTTTTGAATATCATTATATAAAAAGTGATTGTGGAGTGTGTATATATGGAAGAGAAATGCTTGAAAGCCCCTGTTTATACCTTTGAAACCGTATTCAAAGATTCCGCAGAAGTGCCGGTGGATATTGATTTCAACCTGCCCGACTACTGCCCCGAAGTATCGAGAATACTAAAATGCAGAGCGGTAGCCCGAATATCTTCAAAAAGCGCAGAGGGACGCAGTATTACAGTGGATGGCAGTGTTACCGTAACCGTAATATATTCGGATGAGTCAAATACCCTTAATTCGTACGAATATCAGTATCCGTTTTCAAAGAACTTTGAGTCGGCAGAGGATGTATCGGGCGCCGTTATTAACGCAAAGGCAAAATGCGAGTACATAAACTGCCGTGCGGTTACCGAGCGGAAAATCGATATTCACGGTGCGGTGGGCGTGTATGTAACGGCACAAAACCGCAAGATGCGTGAAATAATATGTGATATTGATGACGAAAACATAGAGGTTTTGCGTTCAAGCGCACCGGCTACTATGCCTATAGGTCAGGCTGAAAAGTATATCTTGTTAGAAGAAGAAATAGATATCGGAAACTCACAGCCGGACATCAGGTGCCTCATCAGATACGATGCCGCAGTAAGCATTTCGGAGTGCAGACTTCTTGCCGGAAAGGCAATGATAAAGGGGGACGCAGTTGTAAATCTTCTTTACTGTACAGAACAAGGCGAGGTGCAACCGCTTGATACTAAGATACCCTTTAGCCAGCTTATTGAGCTTGAGGGCGCAGGGGAGGACTGCGAGTGTGAAACCGAGGCATATATCGCATACCTTGAAGTAAAGCCGAAGTTTAATTCTTCCGGTGAATCACGCAGTTTTTCGCTTGACGGTAAGATTTGTCTTAAAGCCGAGGCATATTGCGATAACGATGTTGAGGTAATAACCGATGCCTATTCAAGAAAGTACGATTCACAGATACTAAGTGAGGATATATGCTTTAATAAAATGGTTTCAAATATTAAGGATGAGTTTAACTGTAAAGAGCGAATTGAGTTGTCGGACGGTGCGCTCTCACGCATAGAAGACCTTTGGTGCGAAGTAAAAAACGAGAACGCAGTATTTGAGGGCGACTGCCTTGTGGCTTCGGGTACCGTTTCGGCTAATATTATCGCTACTGACGAGGCAGGCACACCGGCATATTACGAGAAGCCGATAGAATATACATACCGCTACAAGCTTCCTGTAAACGGCGATGATTTAAGAGCGGATGTAAATGTAATTGTTCTCTCAGCATCCTATACGATAGCCGGCGACCACAGCGTTGAAATAAAACCTCAAATGGCGATAGACGCAAAGATTTATGAGTGCAAAACGGTGTCTCTCGTAAATGATATTAAAACAGACGAAAACAAGCCGATTGATATAGCCGGCAGAGGGGCGATGACGGTGTATTTTGCCGAGTCGGGCGAGAGGATATGGGATATTGCCAGAAAGTATCTGGCTGATATTTCGGAGGTAAAGAGGCTAAACGGCATTGAAAACGATACCCTCTCCGGCGATACAATGATTTTGTTACCTGCAAACTGAATATTATAAGACTGCACATACCGTGCAGTCTTTTTTCATTGACTTTAATGCCGCTTTATTGTAATATATTATAGGTAAAAATATATTATTTTGGGGTGGCGATTATGAAACCTGTTTATAAGCGAGTCTTGCTGAAATTAAGCGGTGAGGTGTTGGCCGGAGAAAAAGGCACCGGCATTGATTTCGATAAGGTTATAGATGTATGTAAGCGTATAAAAACCTGCGTTGAAATGGGTGTACAGGTAGCAATAGTGGTAGGCGGCGGCAACTTTTGGCGCGGCAGGTCAAGCGGTGAAATGGATAGAACAAGAGCCGACCATATGGGTATGCTTGCAACCACTATCAATTCGTTAGCTCTCTGCGATGCGCTCGAGCAGTTAGGCGTTACATCCCGTGTACAAACAGCTATTGAAATGCGGCAGATAGCCGAGCCGTATATAAGAAATAAGGCAATAAGACATCTCGAAAAGGGCAGAGTGGTAATTTTCGGATGTGGCACCGGCAACCCGTTTTTCTCAACCGATACGGCGGCGGCGCTGAGAGCCGCCGAGATAGGCGCAGATGTTATATTCAAGGCAACGAATGTTGACGGCGTTTATGATTGCGACCCGAAAACCAATCCGGGGGCTAAAAAGTTTGATAAGCTAACACACTGCGAGGTTCTTACCCGTCAGCTTCATGTTATGGATAGTACGGCGGCTTCACTTTGTATGGATAACAACATTAAAATACTTGTATTCAATCTTAACAACCCCGATAATATCGTATCGGCAATGATCGGTAAGTCGGCAGGTACATTAGTAGAGTAAGGAGAAGTACTATGGAAAAATTATTTAAGGCTACCGAAGAAAAAATGAACAAAACCATTGAAGCGCTCGAAAGAGAGTATAAGTCTGTTCGTGCCGGCAGGGCAACAGCGGCGGTGCTCGAGCGTATATCGGTTGATTATTACGGTGTACCAACACCTGTTCAGCAAATGGCGGCAATATCAGTCCCGGAGGCGAGAACTCTTATAATTCAGCCGTGGGATGCTTCTACTCTTAAAGAAATTGAAAAAGCGATACTCACATCCGATATCGGTATAAATCCGCAGAATGACGGTAAGATTATAAGACTTAATTTCCCACCTCTTACCGAGGAACGCAGAAAAGAGATAGTAAAGGATGTTCGCAAAAAAGCGGAAGATTCAAAAGTTGCAATTAGAAATCAGCGCAGGAGTGCACTTGATGACCTTAAATCTTTGAAGAAAAACAACCAGATTACCGAAGATGACGAGTCAAACGGTGAAAAGAAGATTCAGAATCTTACCGATAAGTTCTGCAAAGAAATCGATTCTATAGCGGCAAGCAAAGAAAAGGAAATAATGGAAATATAATTTCGGGGGACAGGAAATTGTTCTTTAAGAAAAAGGAAGAAACCACAGAGCTTATACTGCCACAGCATATAGCAATTATTATGGACGGTAACGGCAGGTGGGCGAAAAAACGCTCACTGCCGAGAACTGCCGGTCATGCGGCAGGCTCTAAAACCTTTAAGACTATTGCACGGTATTGTAATAAGATAGGCATAAAGTACCTTACGGTCTATGCTTTTTCAACCGAGAATTGGAAAAGGCCGCAGTCGGAAGTAGATAACATTATGAATATACTGCGAGATTATCTTAAGGATACCGATAATTTTAAGGACGAAAACATTAAACTCGAGTTTATCGGTGACCGCACACCGCTAGCCAATGATATAAAAGAGTTAATGCTCAAAGCCGAGGCCGATTCTGCGGACGCTACAGGGCTTCATCTTAATATCGCTCTTAATTACGGCGGCAGGGATGAAATAGTGCACGCTGTAAGGCAGATAGTAAAAGAGGGTATAGCTGCGGAGGATATTAACGAAGATACTATAAGCGAGCGACTTTATACCGCCGGTCAGCCCGACCCCGATTTCATTATAAGACCAAGCGGTGAATACCGGCTTTCAAATTATCTTATTTGGCAGTCCGCATACGCAGAGTATTGGTTTTCGGATATCTTATGGCCCGATTTCAGCCCTCGCCATTTAGATAAGGCGCTTGAAGATTTCAGCCGAAGAAACAGGCGTTTCGGCGGAGTTTAGAGGTGTAGTATGAAAACAAGAATTATTTCGGCTATTGTTATGATTGCAATTGTAATTGCGGCTTTGTTTGTCGGATACAGCTATAATTCGCTTATTATAACCGTGTTTGTCGCTTTGCTTTCAGTTGCGGCAACCTATGAGATTTTACACACAATCGTAAAAACCGGAACGGTTTTCAGAAAGGTAGTCGCCTGCGTTTACGCAATGGCGGCGTTCTTTTCGGTCTCAGATATTCTTCACTCTGCTTATTATGTTATGGTTAAAAAAGTTTCGATTGACCAAGAATATTTAAGCCTTTCTGTATCGGTATTTCTGCTTTCAACAATTATTTATGTGGTGCTTTTTACTGTATCAATAATCGTTAAAAAGCAAGAGTTTAATATCAAAGAGATTTTTGCTCTTTTAGGAGTTCCGCTTTTATATAGCGCTGCTTTTTCTGCACTTGAATGTATTATTACGAAGCCACACGGAATATACTATTTATTGTTGGTGGTTAACTTTTCGAGTGTTTGTGATACCGGTGCATACTTTACAGGCGTATTATTTGGCAAGCATAAGCTATGCGAGCATGTAAGCCCTAAGAAAACAGTAGAGGGTGCAATAGGCGGAATAGTATGGAGTATGATTGCCTCGGCAGTTTTGATGCTTGCTTTCAAGATACAAACAAACATTTTTGTAATGCTCGGCGTAACCGCCCTTATGTGCATAGTGGGAATGCTCGGAGATTTGTTTGCTTCAATCATTAAGCGCAGTGTGGGAGTAAAAGATTACAGTAATCTTATTCCCGGCCACGGCGGAATACTTGATAGATTTGATAGTATGCTCTTTATTTCTCCGGCAGTGCTTTCACTTATGCTTTTAGGTGTTATATGATGAAAAGGATAGCTATATTAGGTTCTACCGGCTCAATAGGTACGCAGGCGCTTGAAGTAATTAAAAAAAACAAGGATATGAGGGTAATTGCCCTTGCCGCAGGGAAAAATATTAAACTGTTAGAAAAGCAGGCACGGTGCTTTAAGCCACTCCTTGTTGCAGTTTATGATAAGACTGCCGCAGAAGAGCTTAAAATTGCCCTTAAGGATACCGATATAAAGGTGTTATCGGGGGAGAGCGGTGTTATAGAGGTTGCCTCTATGGGTGCGGATATTGTGCTTACCGCTATTGTCGGTGTAGCAGGGCTCTGCCCCACAGTTGCCGCAATAAAGGCGGGCTCTGATATTGCCCTTGCCAATAAAGAAACTATGGTAACGGCAGGCGAGATTATAAACCGCTTGTGCTATGAACACGGCGTTAAACTTTTGCCGGTAGATAGCGAACATTCGGCGATTTTTCAGTCGCTTCAGGGTGCACCAAAGGGAAGTGTTAAAAAAATAATTTTAACGGCTTCCGGCGGTCCGTTTTTCGGTAAAACCCGCAAGGAGCTTAAAAATGTAACTGTATCAGATGCGCTTAACCACCCTAACTGGTCTATGGGCAAGAAAATAACTATTGACAGTGCAACTCTTATGAACAAAGGCCTTGAAGTGATAGAGGCAGTCCACCTTTTCGGTGTAAAGCCCTCCGATATTGAGGTGCTGATTCACAGGCAAAGTATTCTCCATTCGGCTGTCGAGTTTTCTGACGGCGCAGTTATAGGTCAAATGGGCACACCCGATATGAAAGTGCCTATACAGTATGCTTTCACATATCCCGACAGGGGTGTTTCGTTCGATAGGTTAAGCCTTGGAAACATCGGTACGCTTACATTTTCTTATCCTGATATGGATACATTCCGCTGTTTGCCGCTTTGTATAAAGGCTATAGAAAAAGGCGGTCTTTATCCGGCGGCAATAAACGGCGCAAACGAGCAGACTGTCCAGCTGTTTTTGCAGGGTAAAATCGGCTTTTTGGATATTGCAAGATTAAACGAAGAGGCAATGGAAAACCAAAAATCTGTTAATGACTATTCTTTAGAGGATATTTTTGTGGCTGACCGGCAGGCTCGGCAGTTTGTGTTAAGTAGGGTGTGATTATATTATATCTTTAGCAACTGTTTGGAATAATGTTTGGCCGTATTTAGTTGCGGTTTTAATATTTATATCGCTTATAATCATTCACGAGTTCGGTCATTTTATAGCGGCAAAAATACTCGGCGTGCGTGTAAATGAGTTTGCCGTGGGTTTCGGCCCAAAGCTTTTTTCAAAGAAAATAGGCGAAACGGTTTATAAAGCTAACCTTATACCGCTCGGCGGCTATTGCGCTATGGAGGGGGAAGACTCTAGTAGTAACGACCCCAGAGCCTTTTGCAATAAAGCGGCGTGGCGCAGATTTATAATTGTAATTATGGGTGCTACATTTAATCTTATCTTGGGGTTTGTGCTCATAGCCGGAGTATTGGCGCCACAAGAGCGGTTTACAACAACTAAAATTGCCGATTTTGCCGATAATGCCGTAAGCGAGGAATACGGCCTTAAAAAAGATGATGAGATTTTGTATGTGGACGGCAGAAAGATTTTCACCACATACGATTTAAGCTATTCCTTTACAAATGTTAAAAACGGAACGGTTGATATTACCGTTTTGCGTGACGGCAAGAAAACTGAGCTTCAAAATGTTAAGTTTGATACAGATGAAGAAAACGGTGTTTCATATATCAAGGTAGATTTTTTTGTTTACGGCAGAGAAAAAACATTTTTAAGCTTTATATCCGAAACCGTAAAAACCGGTGCTTCTTATTGTGCAGTTATTTGGCGGTCTTTAATTGATTTAATTTCCGGTAAATACGGTATAAGCGCAGTATCCGGCCCCGTTGGAGTTACAGTAGCTATAGGCAGTGTTGCTCGCCAGAGCCTTAGAAACCTTTTGCCGATTGCGGCGCTAATTACAATTAACCTCGGCATATTCAATCTCTTGCCGGTGCCGGCGCTTGACGGTGGGAGACTGCTTTTTATACTAATAGAAATGATTACACGCAAAAAGGTGCCGGAAAAGTACGAATCACTCGTACACACCGTAGGTTTTGTTCTGCTTATAGGCTTTATGATTCTTATAACCGCAAAGGATATTTGGTCGCTTATCTTTAAGTAGGTGAAGAAATGTACACAAATAAAACAACTAAAAGAGTGAATGTCGGCAAAGTGGCTATCGGCGGCGGTGCGACTGTTAGTATTCAATCAATGCTTGCCGTGCCGGCACATAATATAGACAATAATGTTCGTGCCGCAAAGGAACTTGAAGCGGCAGGGTGTGAGATACTGCGTATTTCAGTGCCGGATAAAGAGGCTGTAAAAACACTCGAAAAGCTTAAAGAGAGCGTAAATATTCCCATTGTTGCGGATATACATTTTGATTGGCGTTTAGCCGTTTTGTCAGCACAGGCAGGAGCCGATAAAATAAGGATAAACCCCGGTAATATAGGGGACGAGCAGGGCGTATTAGAAGTTGTAAAGGCTTGCAAGGAAAAAGGCATACCTATAAGAATAGGCGTTAATTCAGGCTCGCTTGAAAAAAATATTTTAGCGAAATATGGGAAAGTAACACCTGAGGCGCTGGTTGAAAGCGGACTTTATCATATAAAAATGCTTGAGAAATACGATTTTGATGATATTGTTCTATCGCTTAAATCATCAGATGTAAAGGTTATGTATAATGCGTATGTTTTAGCGGCAGAGGATATAAAATATCCGCTTCATTTAGGCGTTACAGAGGCAGGAACCGAAAACATAGGCGTTATAAAATCATCCGCAGGTATAGGGGGACTGTTGCTTCGCAATATCGGCGATACTATTCGCATATCGCTTACCGATAATCCGGTAAAAGAGGTCTATGCGGCGCAAAAGTTATTGAATGCAATGGGACTTAGGCGAAACGGCATACAGTTTATATCCTGCCCTACCTGTGGCAGAACCGAAATTGATTTAATAGGTATAGCTAATAGGGTGCAAGAAAAACTGTCAGGCGTTAATAAGAACATAACCGTTGCGGTTATGGGCTGTGTGGTGAACGGTCCCGGTGAAGCGGCGGCGGCGGATATAGGAATCGCCGGTGGCAAAAAATGCGGTGTTCTATTCAAAAAGGGGAAAATAATAAGTAATAAAATACCTGAGGACAAGCTTGTAGAAACGCTTGTTTCGGAAATAGAAAAAATGTAGGGGTAAAAATGTTGGATTTTATGGGCGTTTTCGGTGAATATATAACCGAAAACACAAAGAGTGCATTAAGCGGTGCGGTACTAAATAGTTGCCGTTTAGATGATAGTAAGCGCACGCTTTTAGTGGATATTGAAAGCTCAAAATACATAAACGCAAAGGCAGAAAAGGCCTTTGTTGATGAAATCACAAAGGCACTTAAACTCAGTGGCGTAACTGTAAAAATGAGCTTCGAAAAGTCGGCGCTTACAGATGAAGCGCTGATAGATATAATTAACGGTATCAGAGTTAAGAATGTCGTGTTAAACGGCTATTTTAACGGCGCTAAATATTCTGTAAATGGGGACACCATAAATATTGAGCTTAAATACGGCGGATATGAAACGATAAAAAAGTCCTCATTTGTGCGTGACTTTAGTTTTGGCGTAAATAAGCTTTTCGGGTTTACGCCCGAGGTTACATTTTCCGGTCAGCTTGAAGATATAGAAATAAAACTCGAGAGTGAACCGGCACCCGCTGTAAAAGACAAGAAAAAGGAGCCTGAGAGGGAACCGGAAATTGAATACAATTACAAACCGAAGAACGGTCTGCCGGTTTATTTAGAGAGCGCAAAAAAGTTTTTCGGCAGAAATATAAATGCCGATATTACACCTCTTAAAAATATTATTCCGCCGTCAAACCCCGATGAGCAGATACCGATATCTGCATGGGGCGAAGTATCAAACTCTGAAATGCGTGATGTAAACACCCGCCGCGGCGGCAGAATGGTAACTGTTAAGTTTAATTTTAGTGACGGTACGAATACATTTACCGCTAATGTAAAGAAGTTTTTTGACCCTAAATATGTAGAGGATATTGACGGAGAAATTAACCGTTTCAAAAAATCTCTCAAGCCCCTTAAAGACGGTGCGGCAGTTATAGTAAACGGCACATACGGTTATGATAATTGGTCCGGTAGCTTTATAGTTGACGCAAAGGCTTTGGCAACGCTTAAAAAGTATGAAAAGACGGATGACTATGAGGGTAACCGCAGAATAGAGCTTCATTGCCATACCAATATGTCGGCTAAAGACGCCGTATCAAGTGCGGGGGATTTAATAAACACGGCATTTAAGTGGGGGCATAAGGCGATTGCCATAACAGACCACGGCGTTGTTCAGGCATATCCTGCGGCAGCTGCCGCGGTGAAAAGTATTAGAAAATCAGGCAGAGATTTCAAAGTAATATACGGCGTTGAAAGCTATTTTATAGATGATATAAGGCATGATATATCAGGCCTTTCTTCTAAAGAATTATCAAAAATGCGAAATCACCAGATTATTCTTGTAAAGAATAAAACCGGACTTAAAAATCTTTATAAGCTGGTTTCCGGTGCACATCTTAACTGTTTTCACTCTCGCCCTATTACGCTTAGAAGCGAGCTCGACAAATACAGAGAGGGCTTGCTTATAGGCTCTGCTTGCGAGCAGGGCGAGCTTTACCGTGCCGTTGTGGATGGCAAAAGCCATGAAGAGCTTTTGGAAATCGCAAAGTATTATGATTATCTTGAAATACAACCGCTCGGCAATAACGAATTTATGGTAAGGGAAAGCTCACTGCCCGATAAGGTCGATAAAAAAGGGAATACAGTTAAAAACAGATTTAAGGCGGTTACAAGCATTGATGTTATTAAAGATTTTAATCGCAAAATAGTTGAGCTTGCAGACGAGTTATCCATGCCGGTTGTAGCTACGGGGGATGTTCACTTTTTACGCCAAGAGGACGGTGTTCTCCGCCAGATAGTCTTAGCCGGTCAAGGTTTTGATGATATCGAGTATCAAGCACCTTTGTATTTCAAAACAACCGAAGAAATGCTTAAAGAGTTCGACTATTTCGGTGAGCGTGCTAAAGAGTTTGTTATAGATAACCCCAATAAAATAGCGGATATGATATCGGGTGATGTTATACCCGTGCCGGAGGGCAACTATCCGCCTACCATTGAGGGCTCGGATGAACTGCTTAAAAAAATATGCTGGGATAACGCTCACCGTATTTACGGCGAAAACCTGCCCGAAATAGTAGAAAAAAGACTCGAAAAAGAGCTTAACTCGATTATTAACAACGGCTTTTCAATAATGTATATTTCGGCACAGAAGTTAGTATCTTACAGTGAGGAAAAGGGTTACCTTGTAGGCTCTCGTGGCTCTGTAGGCTCATCGTTTGTTGCCACTATGGCAGGCATATCCGAAGTAAACCCGTTGCCTGCTCACTATGTATGCCATAACTGCCACCACAGCGAGTTTTTCGGCAGCGAAGAATACGGCTCGGGCTTCGATTTGCCTGAAAAGAACTGTCCTGATTGCGGTATGCCGCTTGACCGTGACGGTCACAACATACCGTTTGAAACCTTTTTAGGCTTTAAGGGTGATAAGGTGCCGGATATCGACCTTAACTTCTCTGATGAAGTCCAGAATGATGTTCAGGAATACACTAAAACTTTATTTGGCGCAGGGAATGTTTATAAAGCCGGTACTATAACTACTATTGCAGAAAAAACAGCATTCGGTTTTACAAAGGCGTATGCCGAAAAATTAGGGATAACACTAAGCCAGCCAGAGCTTAACCGTCTTGCAAAGCTTGTTGAAAACTCAAAGGTTAAGATGACTACGGGTCAACATCCGGCAGGTATGATAGTAGTACCCAATAATATGACGATTTATGATTTTTGTCCAGTTCAACATCCGGCAGATGATGTGAACTCGGATATAATTACAACCCATTTCGACTTCCATTCGATACACGATACAATACTTAAGCTTGATGAATTAGGCCATGTTGTACCTACTACATATAAATATTTAGAGGAGTACAGCGGTATCTCGGTAAACGATGTGTCGATGAGTGATAAGAGGGTAATGAGCCTGTTTGTCTCTACTGATGAACTCGGCGTATCACCCGAAGAGATAAACTCTAAAATAGGAACATTAGGTCTTCCCGAGTTCGGCACCAAGCTCACGCGTGAAATGTTACTTCAGTGTAAGCCTACTACATTTGCAGACCTTTTGCAGATTTCCGGTCTTTCGCACGGTACTAATGTATGGCACGGCAACGCTAAGGACTTAATTGAGAACGGTACCTGCACAATCGGCGAAGTAATAGGTACAAGAGATAATATTATGGTTTACCTTATACAAAAGGGTATGGATGAGAGCAGAGCTTTTAAAATTACCGAAACCGTGCGTAAGGGTATGTATGCCAAGGGTAAGATTTCGGAAGATGATTGGAATAAAATGGCAGAAGATATGCGTGCGTTAGATGTTCCCGAATGGTATATTCAAAGCTGTAAAAAGATTGAATATATGTTCCCGAAAGCGCATGCGGCGGCGTATGTTATATCTGCACTTAAAATAGGTTGGTATAAGGTATATCGTCCGCTTGAATACTACTGTGCATATTTTACTGCAAGACCTGAGGATATAGATGTTGATACCCTGCTTAAAGGACATTCGGCGGTTAAAGCACTCATAGCCGATACCGCCGCAAAAGGTAAAGAGGCAACCAAAAAGGAAATAGATGTCTATAATAACCTTCTTATATTCAACGAGATGATGGCAAGGGGAATAGAGATACTACCTATTGATATCAAACATTCCCACGCTATGAAGTTTTTGCCCAAAAACGGTAAAATGCGTCTGCCTTTCGGTGCGCTGTCCGGTGTTGGTGAGAAAGCGGCATATTCTATATATGAAGCGGCACTAAAAGGTGACTATGTCTCAAAAGAAGATTTTGCCTCTATGGCAGGTGTTTCGAAAACGATAATAGAAAAACTATCCGATTTAGGCGCACTCGCTGATTTACCGGATACAAATCAGATGTCACTGTTCTAAACTTATAAAGACCGCATATGCCTATATTATAGGCGTGTGCGGTCTTTTCTAATATTTATAAATAAAGGAAAATATTTGAAAAACTAAAAAAAGGTTGCAATTTTGTAACTTTTGTGTATAATAGTAATGTAATGGTTACAAATCTGTAACTTTTGAAACGATTAAAAAGAGGAGTAATGCTTTATTTTTAAGAGGCTTTTTAGCTATGTGAGAAGCGGAATAAGCGTTTTGACAGGTAAGTCAAATATAAACTCTAAAAATATAATATCTGCATCTTTTTGTGTTATATCCGCTGTGGCAATCGTACTTAGCGTTGTGTTTGGCGGAGTTCGCTTGGCATACAATATTAAGTTTAACGATAAGGTTATAACTACCGTAAGTGATAAAAAGGTATATTATGCCGCAGTAAGTCTTGTTGCCGATATGGTGGAATGTGAAAACATAGATGAAGTTCTGCCGGAGGTTAAGATAGATACTGTTGTAACGCTAAACCAAACGGCTGAAACCTGCGAAGAGGTTGCCGGTGCTATTATCGATAACACAGATGAGATAGTTTCAGCGTCACGCCTTATTATTGACGGTGTAGATGCCGGCTGTGCCGATACAGAGAAGCTAAACAGTGCGCTTGAAGAAAAAAAGGCACAATATAATATTGATGGGTTAGAGTGCGAGAGTAAGTTTTGTGCTGATGTTAGACTTGAAGAGGGATACTTTTTAGAAAGTGAGCTTAGTGATATATCATCGCTCGGCGAAACAATTTCTTCACTAGATGTTATGACTGTTTCAAGAGTATCCTCTGAACAGTCTGTAGCATATAAAACCGTTATAAACAAATCGGCAGATAAGCAGACCGGGTATGTAAATGTAGAACAAAAGGGTGAAAACGGTATTAACCGTGTAGTATCCGGTATTGTATATATAAACGGCGAAGTAACCGAGAAAACCACTGAAAGTGTTGAGGTTGTAAAAGAGCCTGTGGATGAAATAGTAACGGTTGGTACTATGAAGTCATCATCTAAAACAGGTAAGTCCGGTTTTGTTTTTCCGCTACCGTCAGGGTCTTGGGAGGTTTCCTGCCCGTACGGTAAAAACGGTCATAAGGGTGTAGATTTGCGGGCGCCGAACGGCACATCCATTATGGCGGCGGCATCGGGCAAGGTTACTTTGGCAGGAAGATACAGAGATTACGGCAACTGCGTTATTATTGACCACGGCAACGGTATACAGACCCTTTACGCTCACGCAAGTAAGCTTTGTGTAAATACAGGCGATATCGTGTCTGCAGGCGATGTTATAGCTCTTGTGGGCTCCACAGGCAACTCAACCGGCAATCACCTGCATTTTGAAGTTTATATAGGCTCTGATAGGGTTAACCCCCAACCTTATATAGGACTTAAATAATTATAGTTATATTTATGCTCTCGTGACCTGTGTCCCGAGAGCGTTTTTTTGTTTATATTACTTGACTAAAACACAATATATGGTATATAATGACTACTGTATATGACTTATATTTGTGGGAGGAACGGACTTTGGCAAACATAAAGACTGAATACGGTAACGAAAGTATTCAAAAGCTTGAAGGTCCTGATAGAGTTCGTAAGCGCCCGGGGGTTATTTTCGGCTCTGACGGGCTTGACGGTTGCGAGCATTCGGTATTTGAGGTTATTTCCAACTCAATAGATGAAGCAAGGGAAGGCTACGGCAAGAAAATTGTTGTTACACAGTATAGTGACGGTTCTATAGAAGTTGAAGATTTCGGGCGTGGTTGTCCGGTTGATATCAATAATAAAGAAAACTGCTATAACTGGGAGCTAGTTTATTGTGAGCTTTATGCCGGAGGAAAATACAATACTAACGACGGTGCGAACTATGAATATTCTGTTGGTCTTAACGGCTTAGGTCTTTGTTCAACCCAGTATTCAGCAGAATATATGGATGTTGAGGTTAAGAGGGACGGATATAAGTACAGTCTGCATTTTGAAAAGGGATACAATGTAGGGGGGCTTAAAAAAGAGCCGTATTCAGGAAAAGATACCGGCACCAAAACCCGTTGGAAACCCGATATCGAAGTTTTTACTGATGTAAATATACCGAGCGAATACTTTGTGGATACCTTGCGCCGGCAGGCGATAGTTAATAACGGACTTAAGTTTGAGTTTCGCACACAGCAGGGCTCCCGTTTTATTTCGCAGGATATAGTTTATAAAAACGGTATAGAAGATTATATCAACGAAACTGTAGGCGAAAACAAGCTGTCTTCGGTTCAGCTCTGGCACACAGAGAGAAAAGGACGCGACAGGGAGGACAAGCCTGAGTATAAAGTAAAGATAAATGTTGCTCTCACCTTTTCAAATGTACATCAGCTTAAAGAGTATTACCATAATTCAAGCTGGCTTGAGTACGGCGGTGCGCCTGAAAAGGCGGTAAGGAATGCATTTGTTTATCAGATTGATGCTTATATAAAGCAAACCGGCAAGTATAAATCGGGAGAGAGCAAAATTACCTTTGCCGATATTGAAGAGTGTCTTGTTCTTGTAATTTCTTCATTTTCTACAGTTACATCTTATGAGAACCAGACTAAGAAATCTATAACAAATAAGTTTATAGCCGAAGCTATGACCGAGTTTTTGCGGCATCAGCTTGAAATATATTTTATAGAGAACAAAGCGGAGGCGGATAAAATCGCCGAGCAGGTTCTTATAAATAAGCGTAGCCGTGAGCGAAGCGAGAAAGAGCGTATAAATATTAAAAAAACTCTTCAAAGCAGTAACTCAATGGTGGATAGGGTGCAGAAGTTTGTCGACTGCCGCAGCCGTGATGTATCCGAGCGAGAGCTTTATATAGTTGAGGGTGATTCGGCACTCGGTTCTTGTAAGCTTGCACGAGACGCATCTTTTCAGGCTATAATGCCGGTAAGAGGGAAAATACTAAATTGCCTTAAAGCGGAGTACGATAAAATCTTTAAGAGCGAAATTATAACTGATTTGCTGAAAGTTCTCGGTTGCGGTGTTGAAGTAAAATCAAAATCAAATAAAAAGTTATCAAACTTTGATATTGGCAATCTCCGCTGGAATAAGATTATTATTTGTACCGATGCGGATGTTGACGGTTTTCATATCAGAACACTTATACTTACTATGATTTACCGCCTTATGCCCACACTGATAACCGAGGGCAAGGTGTTTATCGCAGAGACTCCGCTTTATGAGATAAATACAAAGCAAAAAACCTATTTTGCCTATGATGAAAACGAAAAGCGTGAGATACTCGAAAAAATCGGGGACGAAAAATATACCTTACAGCGCAGTAAGGGACTTGGTGAAAATCAGCCTGATATGATGAACCTTACTACTATGAACTCTGATACACGCCGTCTTATAAAGATAATGCCGGATGAGGCGGAAATGACAAGCGATATGTTTGATTTACTATTAGGTGATAATCTCGCCGGCAGAAAAGACTATATTGCCGATAACGGATATCTTTATATGGATGATATAGATTTAAGCTAAGGAGATACTATGGCTTCAAGGAAAAGAAAAGAAGAAACAATAAAACCTAAAAAGCCTGTGGCAGACGCATATATAGCAGGTGCCGGTACTATTGTAGATGAGAGCGTTACCGATACACTCAAATCAAACTTTATGCCCTATGCTATGAGCGTAATTGTATCCCGTGCAATTCCGGAGATTGACGGGTTTAAGCCGTCACACAGAAAGCTTCTTTATACAATGTATAATATGGGGCTGTTAAACGGCTCTACAATTAAATCGGCGAACATAGTAGGGCGTACTATGCAGCTTAACCCACACGGCGATGCAGCGATATATGATACTATGGTAAGGCTCTCCGAGGGCAATGGTGCACTTTTGCATCCGTTTGTCGCTTCAAAGGGCTCGTTCGGTAAGTCATATTCAAGGGATATGCAGTGCGCCGCCGCTCGTTACACCGAAGCCAAGCTTGCCCCCATTTCTGCCGAGCTATTCAGCGATATAGATAAAGATACTGTAGATTTTGTAGATAACTACGATGCCACTATGAAAGAGCCGGTGCTTTTTCCTGTTACTTTCCCAACCGTGCTTGTTAACGCTAATATGGGTATTGCCGCAGGTATGGCAAGCTCAATTTGCTCTTTTAACCTTAAAGAGGTTTGCGAAACCACGATAGCATATATAAAAGATGAAGATATAAATGTTGCCGATACCCTTATAGCGCCTGATTTTTCAATAGGCGGAGAACTGCTTTATAACCGTGAGCAAATGGAAAAGATTTATGAAACCGGCAGAGGCAGTTTTAAGGTAAGAGGCACATACACCTATGATAAAGCTAATAACTGCATAGATATAAACTCTATTCCGCCTACAACCACTACCGAAGCAATCATTGAAAAGGTTGTTGAACTCGTTAAGGCAAAAAAGATAACTGAGATAAACGATATAAGAGATGAAACCGACCTTTCGGGTTTGCAGATAACTATAGACCTCAAGCGTGGCGTTGATCCGGAAAAGCTTATGAACAGGCTTTATAAAACGACTCCGTTTGAAGACAGTTTTTCTTGTAACTTTAATATACTTATCGCCAGCACGCCGAGAGTTATGGGCGTAAAGGAGATAATAAGCGAATGGGTTGCTTTCAGAAGTGAATGCGTGCGCAGAAAGGTTTATTTCAAGCTTTCTAAAGCAAAGGATAGATTGCACCTATTAAAAGGTATGCAAAAAATCTTGCTTGATATCGATAAAGCTATAAAGATAGTAAGGGAGACTGCCGAAGAAAAAGAAGTAGTCCCCAATCTTATGATAGGCTTCGGCATTGATGAGGTTCAGGCTGAATATGTAGCTGAAATCAAACTTCGTCACTTAAACCGTGAGTATATTCTTAAAAGACTCGAGGATATAGAACAGCTTCAAAACACTATCGAAGAAATGCAGTCTATTCTCGATTCAAAATCAAAGATTAAGAGAATTATTATAAATGAACTTGAAGAGGTTATTAAAAAGTACGGTGCCGAGCGGAAAACCGCTATTGTAGCGGCAGACGATATCGAACAGTCTGACGGCGAAGAGCCGGTTGACAATTC
>JAFXNY010000174.1 GCA_017529165.1 Clostridia bacterium | reverse complement strand
TGCCCATACACTCGGCAATAGTTTTGCCGATAGAAGTTTTACCTACGCCCGGAGGCCCTGACAGACATATTATTTGTCCCTTTACATCTGGGGCGAGCGCATATACTGAAATAGCCTCTAAAATGCGCTCTTTAACCCGTTTAAGCCCGTAAAAATCACGGTCAAGTATTTTTGCGGCGCGATTTATATTAACCGTCACTTTTTTCTCTTTATCCCACGGAAGCTCAAGGCACAATTCTATAAATGCCCTCTGGTTTGTCGCTTCGTGCGCTCCGGGAGGCATTTTTGAAAGCTTGTTAATTTCATTATGTATTTTGGTTCTCACTTCATCGCTTGCAATTATTTTATCGGCTTTCTCGTGATAAATATCTATATCATCGGCCTCTTCGTTGCCGTAAAGCTCATCGGATATAACCTTTATCTGCTCTTTAAGATAAAAATCTTTCTGGCTTTCATCAATTCTGTACCGTGTTTTTTCGCCGATACGGTTATCTATTTCGGTAATTTCTCTCTCTTTAGAGAGCAGTTCTAATAACACCTTGGCTCTGGTTATAACATTTAACTGCTCTAAAACATACTGCTTATCGTCAAACGGTGCCGGTATATTAAAGGCGATATAATCGCAAAGAAAGGATAGATTTTCGCTCCCGGCCACCGTCATAACAATATCACCGGGAAACTTTGGGCTTACCTGCAAATAAGCTTCAAAGCTTGCTCGTATTCTTCTTATTAGACCCTCTATGTAAACAGGGCGGTTTTTTATAGGCTTATCATCAAGCCTTGTAATACCGGCAACATAAAAGCTTTCATTATCCGAAAATGAAATATGGCGTGCACGGTAAAGACCCTGAAATAAAGCCTTAACGCTTCCGTCCGGCATTTTAAGCACCTGGCGCACCTTGCAAACACAACCGGTTTTGTAAAGGTCATCGCTATCAGGCTGTTCGGTTGTAATACTTTTTTGTGTTACAAGATAAATCGGTGAGTTTTTCTCCATACAGAAGTTTAGTGCCTGCACCGATTTTTTCCTGCCGACATCGATAGTCAGCATCATATCAGGGAAAGCAACAAGTCCCCGCAAAGCTAATAGGGGGTACTCTGCCACTGCAGATATTGTTGAAGGCATATATTATTCTCCTATTTTTTTTGACTTAATAAGGCGGCGCAAAGTGAATTGTCCTCTAAAACAAAAATAAGATTGTTTTTAAGTCCGTTACACTCGATTACTGTAAAATTGCCGTTTGGTAAAAAGTAGAGCTCGCCGTCTTTAGGCTCACGCTCGGTGTATTTTAAGCCCTGTGAATCGAGCGTATCGGTTAATTCTATTGAAACATCTCCGGCCTCAAAGCCGTACATATTAGAAAAAGCGGCGATTGCGGTAACGGCGGCAGAATCATAGTAATAATTAAAACTGCCATTTGAAAAGAAACTTAAGCTATTATCACTTGAAAAGTAATAATCGCTGTCCTCGCTGTTTTCCGGCACATTATCGCTAAGCTTTATTTCGCTCTCCGGAACAAACCCCAGCTCTGCATAATAGGCAATATCAACGCCTGTCTTTGCGAGTGTTTTTTTCTCCTTGCATCCGGCAAGCACAAATAAAAGTATAATGCACAGTAAAGCGCAAAGTATCTTTTTCATTTTGTTTGCCCCCTGTTTTGTCTTAACAATTCATTTCTTTGATTCCAAAGGTCGGTGGATAAATCAACATAATAATTGTGCGGCTTCTCAAAACGGGTAACCTCATCCCAAAGATTATCTACAGACTTCTTTCTATAGTCCCTGATTTCGGCTACGCTCGGGCTACTGTAAACCTGTTTACCTTTTTCAAAGATTTTTCTTTGGAGTTTCTCGGCTCTGAAGTTTTCCACCGTTTTACGCTTCCAGGTGTATGTCGGGTCGAAAATCTCATAAGGCTTTGTATCGTCAATCTTTTCGTGATTAAGTGTAATAACATCGGCGATTGCTTTGCCGGTTTCCCTGTCATAAAGTCTCCACGGAATCTTAACGCCAGGCAAAGTTATTTTTGCCGTGTTCTCGCTTACCTTTATTTTGGGTGTGATAACGCCGTTTTCCTCTACTGCGGCAAGCTTATAAACGCCGCCGAAAACCGCCTCGCTCGAAGCGGTTATAAGCCGCTCACCTACGCCGAAGCTATCAACGCACGCACCCTGAAAAATCATATCACGGATAAGGTGCTCGTCCAAAGAGTTTGAAACGCAGATTTTAGCATCC
>JAFXNY010000173.1 GCA_017529165.1 Clostridia bacterium | reverse complement strand
TTGCCTTTTTTAGATTGCCCGTTTGATGAAATTACTGTAAATCTGCCCTTTCCGCGCACGGTTATATTATCACCGGGCGCCACGGTTCTTACCGGCTTTTGGCAGACAAATGAATTGACACTCACTCTGCTATCGGCAATCATATCCTGTGCCGCGCTTCTTGAAACTGAAGCCATTGCCGCAACAACACAATCGAGCCTTAAAGAAGACACCGTATCCCTAACGGTTATCTTCTTTGAAACCTCGGGTAAAACCTCCGGCATACCAACGCTCAGCTTCACCCCAACAGAGCCGACCTTTTTAATTTCCGATAACACATATTCAGTTATCGTTTTACTTAAAAAGGCAACTGCCGTACCGGAAGAAACCAATATATCGCCCACACTCTCACGGGAGATGCCGAGCCCCATAAGAGCGCCTAAAAAATCCCGATGGGTAAGGCTATAAGCCTTAGGATATGAAACAGTTACACAGTCTATGGGAAAATCCGCGCTTTCGCACCACTCGGGAAACACACCGAGGTATCTTCTTTCAGCCTCGCCGTATCCGCCGAAAAAGCTATACTTTGCGCCGCTTTTTCTCAAAAACAGCTCTGCCTCAGCCGCCTCGGCGGCGGAAAGAAAGCCTAAAAACCTCGGCACATCCGATTTAAAGCAAAGCGATACGCAATCCTTTACGCGAGATATGAGGTTTTCGCTATCCATTATCAGAAATAGATTTTGCTCTCGTCAAAATCGTCAAGCGATACTTCGCCTGCAACTCCAACTCCGTTAGCCGCTATAAGAAAGGTGTTTTTAGCAACCTTCTTCATATTGCCGCCGTTGGCATAGGTCACACCGCTGAGGAAGTCAACTATCCTACGGGCGATATCGCTCGAAGCATCCTCTAAATTAAGCACAACTGTTTTACCTGCGTTAAGGTGGTCGGCAACAGTTGGCATATCGTCAAATCTATCAGGCTTAACAAGTACAACCTGCATAGACTGCGACTGTGCCACCTGCGCGTTTTTAGACTTTATAATGCGCGGCTCGCGCTTTACAGGTACTTCCTGATTTTCCTTTACAGGTCTTGCCTGCACTGCCTCTTCCTCAATGATATCGTTTTCCATTTCATCATCTTCCGGAATAGTCATAATGTTTTTTATACTGTCCCAAAGTCCCATTTTCTAAACACTCCTCATATATTTTATAATTATTTAACAATATAATTCCTTCTGCCGAAAAGCGCCGTACCGATGCGAACCATTGTGGCTCCGCATTCTATTGCGGCTTCAAAATCATCCGACATACCCATAGATAAAATATCCATATTACTATTATCTAATGTTTGGCTCTTAATGTCAATAAACAGTTTATAAAGTGCGTCAAAAAATTTAATATTCTGTTCCGGCAAATCACAAGCCGGCGGTATTGCCATAAGTCCCCGTACCCTGATACCTTCAAGAGAAGAAATCTCAGCCACTGCTTCTTGCGCTTTAAGGGTGGAAAAGCCGTATTTGCTATCCTCATCGCCGACATTTATCTCCACAAGAATATCGCTTATGATATTATTCTTTTGCGACTGTTTAGCTATCTCGCGCGCAAGGTGTATAGAATCAACCGAATGTATAAGCTCTACTTTTCCTATGATATCCTTAACCTTATTGGTCTGCAAATGGCCTATAAAATGCTTATGGACAGGAAAATACCCGTCTATCTTAGATAAAAACTCCTGAACTCTGTTTTCACCTATATATTTAATTCCGCTTTCTATTGCGTGGTTTATAACATCAATATCAACCGTCTTAGTAGCGGCGAGGAGCGTTATATCCTCAGCCGACCTGCCGCTTTTTTCGGCGGCAACAGCAATTCTTTCAAGAATTCGGCTGTAATTCTCATCAAAAATCTCAACCGACGATTTTTCCATCATAAAGTCCCTTCCCTTTAACTACTACCTCATCATAAAGCCTC
>JAFXNY010000172.1 GCA_017529165.1 Clostridia bacterium | reverse complement strand
CACGATACCGTATATGTTGTGAGTGATCGAGTTGAGCATTCGGGACTTGACAATAAAAAAGTGCCGCAGTATATGAAATCGCTTATGGCATTTGTAAACGAGGAAGACGAAATTAACGACTTAATAAAGGCGGCGATCATTCATTTTTATATTGCGTATGTTCATCCGTATTTTGACGGAAACGGCAGAATGGCTCGTCTGTTTCATTTATGGTTTTTAGTTCAAAAGGGGTACAAATCTGTGTTATTTATTCCGTTTTCCGGCAAAATTGAAAAAAGCCGCAAGGAATATTACAAAGCTTTTACTTTGGTTGAAGAAAACAAAAAAATAAGTGGCAGAATAGATGTTACCCCATTTATTCTTTATTTCATTGATAATGTTTATAATAAGATTAATGAGGGATTTGCCGCAATAGATACTTTAAGCGTTTATGATAATGCCGTTAAAGACGGAAAAATAACCGAGAAAGAAACAAAACTTTGGAAATTTATTATGTCGTCTTATGGCACGGAAGAATTTTCAACCAAGCAACTTGAAAAGGATTTTGGCAATGCCGCATATGCAACTATCAGGGCGTTTGTGTTAAAGTTTGAAAGTTTAGGACTGCTTTCTTCAAGAAAATACGGAGTGCGAGTGAAGTATAAAATTATTAAATAAGACTTAGAGTCGTTTCTATATTCTGAGGATCAGTTACTTTCATTATTTGTTTATTGTTTGAGGTGAAATAAAGTGTTTAGAACTATAAAAAAGCAAGCCAAAACATTATTGAAAAGCAATTATAAGAGTCTTTTTTTGCCAACACTTATATTTATGACGCTAAACGCATTTGTTTATTTAATAACCAACTGGGTAGGTTCGTTTTATATTTGGCCGGACTTAAACGGAATACTTAAAGCGTTTTTTGTTGTCTTGTATTTATACCTCTTATTACCGTCATGATTTACAAGATATGCGATATAATTGCCAAAGGCGGAGCGGTAGGTGTTGCTCTAAAAGAGTTCTTTACGAAAGACTTAATAAAAAGAGCAATACTCTTAAACCTAATTCCGCGAGTTTTAGCTTTGATTGAAGTCGATTGCAGAATATCAACAATGTCGGTTTTCACTCTTTTTGGACTCGGCAGTATGTTTAAATTTATAAGCCCCGTGTTGATATTGATTATTTGCTACTTTTACTATAAGTTCCTTATCTGCAACTGCTATCTTGTGGTAAATAATTCGTCAGTAAGTGATGCAATGAGCTTTTCTTTCAAGAAATCAAAAGTGAAATTTATCAAATTTATAGGCTTTGAACTATCGTTTTCACTTTGGTATTTATTGTCAATTCTAGTATATATTATACTTAAGGCAATTCATTGCAGAGATATACTGTATCTTGGCCTTGGAGCTGTTATCTCTTCAAAGGTTTTTTATATAGAAGTTTTTAATTCTTTTTGGTACGGTTTGGGGTTTTATGTATTACCCTATATGTCTTTAGCAATATTTTTGTTTATTCAAAGAGAAACAGAAAAGAAGAGCGGTTCTAAATTACTTGGCAAAAATCAAGCATAGTGAGAAAGAGAGTATTTTGTGGACAAGTTTGTTTTACACTCAAATTATAAGCCGACAGGCGACCAGCCCGAAGCGATAGATAAGTTGGTTAAAGGTCTTGAAAACGGCTTAACAGAGCAGGTTTTGCTGGGTGTTACCGGTTCAGGTAAGACCTTTACCATGGCTAATATTATCGAGCGTGTAAACCGCCCGACGCTGGTGCTTGCACACAACAAAACACTCGCCGCACAACTGTGCTCAGAGTTCCGTGAGTTTTTCCCCGAAAACGCAGTTGAATACTTTGTATCCTACCACTCGTTATGCGCTAAAAACGCCCGTTTTATGCGGTTTTTCGGGACTATATAACACTAAATAACACTTCGTAACACTATAAAAACTAAATAATAATGTGACCTAAATTCGTGTAATGGCATTTTGAACATTATAATGCTATGAGTCGCTGTTTGGCAGAATCGAAAACGGACCGTAGTTGAATTAATATTTTCTCTCTTGTCAATAGAAAACACAAATAAAAGCCCCGATGAGTTAGCGAATTTCTGATACTCATCGGGGCTTAGTATATGTAATTACTTTTTAATCGGAATAAATATCGTCACTGTTGTTTTGCCGGGTGTGGAATCAATCTTCAGTGTGCCTCCGCATTGTTGTTTCAGTCTTTCGCAGATATTATCAAGGGCGGTAAATGACTCGCTGTTGTAGGAAGGATCAAAGCCATTGCCGTTGTCCTCCACGGTAATCAGGGCGCCGCCGTCTGTTTTTTCGGTCTTGACGACAATGAAAAGCGGTTCATCTTCGTTAGGATCCATACCGTGCTTGACCGCGTTTTCAACGATCGGCTGCAAGGTCAGCGGAGGCAGGCGGAAATGGGTATAAGGGGTGTCGTATTCAACCGTGAGCCGATCCTCGAACTGTGCCTGCTCCACGGCGAGATACGCCCGGGTATGCTCCAATTCCTCCGAAAAAGGGATCGTATCCTCCCCGGCGATGGCGCCAAAGTTTTTACGCAGATAGTCAGTGAAATCCAAAACCACCTGCTGCGCCTTTTTTTGATCCTGTTCACACAGGTAGTAGATGCTCATCATTGTGTTGTAGATAAAATGCGGCCGCATTTGGAGAACGGCGATCCGGGCACGCTGACCGGCGATTTCCCTCTGCTGACGCAGATACTGTTCCACCTGATCCGCCATAATGATCCCGAACATGGAAAGTGCGCTTATGGTTACGGCGATAACGATCAGCAAAAACACCGTTACAAACGCCTGTGAGACAATAGCGATTAGCAAGGGGAGCAAATAGATCAAAAACGCAACAAAGCGTTTTTTGGTAAGCTCCTGCCGCCTGCGGATCACCCCGACCAGATTTGCAACGATCATAGCCCCCATAGGCAGAATCAGAACCGGATACCATTCGCCGCGTACAAACTGATTGTCCGGCGTGAAATAGTAGATGCTTTCCGTAAACTGCGTGACGCAAAGCAGGATTAATAAGACGGACAAAAAACCGATCTCGATATAAAACAGCGCGCTTTTACGCAGCTCTTCTTTGCAGCAGTGCAATACGTAAACCGTCAATAACGGCATCAGAAGCGAAGGCAAAAAGGTTTCAAAAAAGGCGGCGATTTTTTCTATCAATACAAGGTCCGGATCCGAGTACGCGAACAGATCAACAAGATAAGAGGCGATACTCAGCGCCAAAACCGAAAATGAGGCGATAAAAAAGCGTCTGCTGGTTTTTTCCAGTCCCGGCATTGTGGCTGCCGCCGCAAGTCCCAATAGAACAAGCAACAGTAAGGCGCCGCCGGCAAAGATGTAGGAATATAAAAGTGCCGCGTCCGTCATGAGTCCGCGCCTCCGGGTGAAAACGGATGCCGCAGATTTTTAAGCTGAGCTTTAACCCCTTCCACCGTGATCGGCTTTACAATAAACCCACTCGCTCCCGTACTCCAGGCGTCGATGGAATACTCACCGTATGCAGTGAGATACACCACATTTAAGAGCGGGTTGATTTCAAGAAGCGTCCTGCATAAATCGAGTCCGTTCAATGTTCCAAGCTCAATATCAAGGAACGCCAGCGCGACGTTGTTCGCTTTGACAAACTGTACTGCTTCCGACGGCTTGGTAAATCCGATGACCGTAGCATTTGGCAGAGCCGTTTCAAGGATCGGTAGCCCCCCGGTGAGGACGATCTTACTGTCATCCACCAAAATGACGGTAGGCGATTCATCTCTTTGGATGGCGACGCTCAAAAGCCGGTCCACGTTCACGTCCAGGCAATCGGCAAGGCGGTATATCATACTTACGTCCGGCAAACGGCTCCCGTTTTCCCAATGGGTGATCGTGGAACGGGTCACAAACATCCTCTCTGCCAGTTCGCGTTGGGACATGTTATTTTTTATTCTCAGCTCTTTCAGGTTTTCCGCAAAAATCATGCTCATAACCTCGCCCTCCCTTCATTAACCCATATTAATATATCACATTTTCAAAACTTAAACAAGCGCATTATAAAATAAAAAGCGAAAGAGGTGACGTTCTGTAACCTCTATTTAAAAAAGATTATTCTTATGATAGAATATAATGCAGAGTTAAAGTCGCTTTTTGCGATTGAGAAAAAACGCACTTGGTGCGATATCAGGAGGTAAAATGATGTTTCAAAAGACGACTAACAAATTGACGGCGCTGTTACTCACGCTGGTCATGCTGCTGGCGCTCGTTCCGGTGGTGAGCCTGACGGCATATGCGACCGGAACGACGGTAACCACAAAGACCGAACTGATGAACGCTGTTAAGCAAAGCGGCACAGTCATCCTCGGCGCGGATATCGTGCTGACGGACGATCCCTCAAATTGGGATTATTACATGGTCTATATCAAGTCAGGTGTAGAAATCACCCTTGATTTGAACGGACATGTCCTTGACCGTAGCAGAATCGATTTGGGACAAAGCACATCCTACGGCTGGGTAATCGAAAACAAAGGAACGCTTATTATTAAAGATAGCAATCCGTCGACTACTCACACGCTGTATAAGAAATCGGAAGCCTGGAGACCGAACGTCTACACCGTTGAGGATAAGAGCGAAGATAGCGCATATGCGGTAGCTATGACCGTTACCGGCGGCGCGATCATAGGCGCATACAACAGCGACGGCGGCGGCATCAAGAATACCGGAACCCTGACCTTGGAGGGCGGTACGATCTGCGGAAACGAAGGTACAACAAAGGGCGGCGGTGTATATAACCAGGGCACCTTTACCATGACCGGCGGTACGATCCGCAAAAACAATTCCACCGGCGGATATAAATGGGGCGGCGGCGGCGTACAGAACGACGGCACCTTCATCATGACCGGCGGAACGATCACGGGAAACTCCATACAATATGCAAAGGGCGGCGGCGTAT
>JAFXNY010000171.1 GCA_017529165.1 Clostridia bacterium | reverse complement strand
TGTGGTAAGATAGAGATTTCGCTCAAGGTTCGTACCGTCAATAATGTTAAGAATTACATCAGGTTGCTCATTTATAAGATAATTTCTTGCAACAACCTCTTCGAGGGTATAAGGGGAAAGAGAGTATATACCCGGAAGGTCGGTTACTATAACATCGCTGTGTTTTTTAAGCTTGCCCTCTTTTTTCTCAACTGTAACGCCCGGCCAGTTACCTACAAACTGGTTAGAGCCTGTAAGAGCGTTAAAAAGGGTTGTTTTACCGCTGTTCGGGTTGCCTGCAAGGGCAATTTTAATTTTTTTATCCATTTTTGCCACCTCACTCAATTTCTATCATTTCGGCATCTGCCTTGCGTATGGATAACTCATAATTTCGCACTGTGATTTCTATAGGGTCACCGAGGGGAGCTACTTTACGGACATAAACCTCAACGCCTTTTGTAATACCCATATCCATAATTCTGCGTTTTACGGCGCCCTCGCCGTGAAGCTTTTTAACCCTTACGGTCTGACCGATTTTTGCCTGCCTTAAAGTGTTCATAATAAATACTCCTTTATATCATAATCTTTGTTGCCATATCCTTGCCTATAGCAACCCTAGATTCTTTAACATTCACAATAACGCTGCCGCCGAGCGTGTTTATAACCGTTACCGTTCCTCCAACGGTGAAGCCTAAGCTTTCAAGGTGGCGTTTAACCTCTTCGTTTCCGCCTATGCGCCGTATTATGCTTTCGGTGCCTATCGGCGCTACGGTTAAGGGAATCATACAGTCACGTCCTTTTAGTTAGCTCCTGCTAACCTACGATGAAAATATTAAGTTAGCTCTCGCTAACTAACCTGATTATATTATAGTTACCGTATGCTAACTTGTCAAGCTTTTTTATAAAAAAGTTTTTTGTTGAAAAAATCTTTCAAGTGTGTTAATCTTAAAATAGTAGAAAGAGGTGAGCGTATGGCAGTAAAAGAATCGGGAGAAATGTATCTAGAAACCATTTATATTCTTTCTAAAAAACAGCCGAGTGTACGAGCGATTGATGTAAGCGCTCAAATGGGGTTTTCAAAACCGTCTGTAAGCAGGGCAATGGGACTTCTGAAAGACGATGGTTTTATTCTGGTTGACGGTTCCGGAAATATAACGCTCACAGATAAGGGCAAAAAATCTGCAAAAAATATTTATGAACGCCATACAACCCTTGCAGCTGTGCTCGTAAGTCTCGGCGTAGATGAGAAAACCGCAACTGAAGACGCATGCCGAATAGAGCATTATATAAGTGAAAAAACCTTTAAAGCAATAAAAAAACATCTAAAAGAACATTCTTGAATAGAAGAATACCGCCGGCAATTTACCGGCGGTATTCTTTTACCTATTAGTCGCAGTTTATGTCTGATTTCTTGCTTGTTTCCTTATTGGTCTCGTTGCTGTCATTTTTGTTCGAAGAATTGTTCTTCTTGTTCTTATCCTCCACAAAAATCACCCCGCTTTCACAGGTATTATCTGTAAAAAGCGGGGTAATATTCTAAAGGGATAATAATTTTCTTGCGTTTTCGCATGTTTTCCTTAATATGCTGTCACGGTCCGTTCCCAAGATTTCCGCAATCCTTTCAGCTGTGAGCGTGATATAACCCGAGTGGCAAAGCTTGCCTCTGTATGGCTCCGGGCAAAGGTAAGGGCAGTCGGTTTCAAGTAAAATACGGTCTCTCGGTACCTCCCTTATAACATCCGGAAGTTTCCGTGCATTTTTGAATGTAATCGTTCCGCCAACACCGATATACATACCTATTTTAATTATTTCTTTTGCCATTTCAGCACTGCCCGAAAAGCAATGCAAAACACCTTTAGGCTTGTGCTTTTTTAGTATTTTGAGTGTATCTGCGTGAGCTTCCCTGTCGTGAACTATAACAGGTAGCTTTAATTCGTTGGCAAGCATCACCTGGTTTTCAAAAACCTGCTTTTGTTCCTCGTTGTTATCTTGAGTGTAATAATAATCGAGCCCTATTTCGCCAATCGCCACGCATTTTTTGTGCGCAGAGAGCCGTTTTATTTCATCTATAGTAGTTTTGCTTTTAAGATTTTCAGGGTGAATGCCAACTGCAGCATAAATAAAATTATATTTTTCTGCAAGCGAGAGTGCCTTTTTGGCTGAAAAACCGTCAACTGCACAGGTGATAATATTTGCAACGCCACTGTTGTGCATTTCACTTAGTAGCTTGTCACGAAGACCGTCAAACCTACTGTCGTCATAATGCGAGTGGGTATCAAAAATAAGGTTTTCCTGTATTTTACATTCGTCCGGATATATCATCTTATTTTACTGCCGGGTTTAACATCGTCTAAAAAGACAACTTTTATTTTTCCGTCACTGTCAGCCGCTAATATCATGCCGTTCGATTCAACTCCGCAAAGCTTGGCAGGCTTTAGGTTGGCTACAACTATAACTGTTTTGCCGATAAGGTCCTCCGGAGTATAAAATGCCGATATGCCGGAGGCTACTGTTCTCGGTGTACCGCTTCCGTCATCAAGTGTGAGTTTAAGTAGCTTTTTGGCTTTCGGTATAGGCTCACAGGCGGTAACCTTCGCCGCACGAAGTTCTATTTTAGCGAAGTCTTCAATCGAAATCTCATCAAGCTTTACTGTATTCTCTGCCGGTGCAGTTTCCTTTTGCTTCTCGGCGATTTCTGCGAGCACCTTTTCAGTATCAATGCGTGCGAAAAGCGGTTTTGCCTCGCCTACATTATAGGTTTTAACTGCACCGAATGTTAGCGACTGCTCGTCTGTGCCGAGTAACGCTTTTATTCTATCAGAGCATTCGGGCATTACAGGATAGATTGCATTTCCTATAAGCCTTATACACTCAAGCAGATTGTAAAGAACGGCTTTAAGGCGGTCTTTATTGCTTTCATCCTTACTGAGCGCCCAAGGCGTTGTTTCGTCAATGTACTTATTAGAGCGCTTTGCAAGCGCAATTAACGCTCCTACTGCATCGGCGTTATGGTACGTTTCCATAGCTTCGGTGTATTTTTTTATGGTCTCACTGGCGAATGCTTTTAATTCATCGTCTATTAAATCGCTTTTACCAAGGCAGTCCACAGTGCCGCCAAAGTATTTACCGGTCATCGCAATACTGCGGTTTACAAGATTGCCGAGCGTATTTGCAAGGTCGGTGTTGTACTTATTTATAAAAGATTCATAGGTTATAGTGCCGTCCTGCGTAAAGGGCATTTCTGAAAGGAGATAGTACCTTACAGCGTCCGCACCGAACATTTCGGCTAATTCGTCCGCATAAATCACATTGCCCTTTGATTTGGACATTTTGTCTTCACCCACTAACACCCACGGGTGACCTAAAACCTGGCGTGGTAACGGCTCTCCGAGCGCCATAAGAATTATCGGCCAATATATAGTATGGAAACGCACAATATCCTTACCTATTACATGCAAATCGGCAGGCCAAAGCTTTTTATACTGCTCACTTGCATTTCCGTTTGTATCATACCCGATACCGGTTATATAGTTTGAAAGAGCATCTATCCAAACATAGATTACATGGTCGCTATCAAATGTTACCGGTATGCCCCACTTAAAGCTTGAGCGAGAAACGCACAAATCGGCAAGACCGGGTTTTATAAAGTTGTTTATCATCTCGTTTTTGCGAGACTCAGGCTTAATAAAATCGGGGTTTTCTTCAAAATATTTTTCAAGTCTTTCCTGATATTTTGAAAGCTTTAAAAAGTAAGCCTCTTCTTTTGAATCAATTACTTCTCTTCCGCAATCGGGGCATTTACCGTCTTTAAGCTGTGAAGCGGTAAAGAATGATTCGCAGGGCACGCAGTATTTACCCTCGTATGCGCCTTTGTAAATATCGCCCTGCTTATATAGTTTTTCAAAAATATGCTGAACGGCCTTTTCGTGGTCTTCATCAGTAGTTCTTATAAACTTATCGTAAGAGGTATTAAGACTATTCCAAACCTTTTTAATTTCACCCGATACATTATCCACATACTCTTTAGGCGATATGCCGGCTTTATTGGCGTATTCTTCTATTTTCTGGCCGTGTTCATCAGAGCCGGTCATAAAGAAAACATCAAAGCCCTGCTGTCTTTTATAGCGTGCTATCATATCGGCAAGCACAATATCATAAGCGTTGCCTATATGCGGCTTTCTTGAGGTGTAGGCTATAGCCGTAGTAATATAAAACTTTTTCTTTTCTGACATATTATTGAACCTCTTTTTACGGTTTTTTAATTAAAAATGCAATTAAGCCTATAACTGTCGCCAACATTTCAAATAGCAGTATAGAAGCCCCCGATAACAAACCGCCAGATACTGCAAAGGATGTAAAAGCAAAATACCAAACGCCTAAAATTGAGGCAAGTATATAGTAAATTGATAAAATCTTATTTGAAATACGGATACCCGAGGCACAGCTCATAATTTTAAGAAGTGATAGTGAGTTGCCCTTAAAGCTTGCCGGTGCGGAAATCATATTTGTATCGGCTGTGGCGTTTTTACACATATAAGTGCCCACATTCGTCATTATTTTAACGCTGTCTTCATAAAGTCCGAAATAATCGCAAATCATATTTTCGTTTACATTGGGGTCGCAATTATCAAAAAGCATGGTAATTCCGAGCTTTGATATTTTTCGCAAAAGCTTTTGTATATCCGAGCGGACAACATACTGAACAATTATAAGCGCACAAGCGGCGTTTGCGGTTGCCACATAAACAGGGAAGCAGCCGCTTTTAAGTATTTTTTTATCCACTTCAATATTGGGGGCCTCTATTCCGTGCGCCTCGAGTAGCGTTCTGTTGCCGATGAACAAAAGCTCATTATCAACCCAACCGGAGACGCCAAGTCTCTCCTCATACTTAATTGTATCGGAATCGGGTTTTTTATAAGATGTGTTTGTTCCGGCAATTTTATTGAATATCGGCGCTAACGGACTGCCTATTTCTTCGGTGAGCGCCGCCGCATTTACTATTGTTTTATCAATGTTGTTGTTTGAGAGCACCTTAAGGCTTTTAAGCACTATACTGCCGGCAGGGAATATATCCTTCGTCTTTACAACTGCGGCATTTGAAAGCTCGATTATATCGGCGCCGTAGGTTCCGGTTATCATAGCGCCGTTTCGGTTAAGCTTTTTTGCGGCTGAAAACAGAGGCAAAATGTCTATAAAGCAAACTGTAGGCATTGCCGCTATTATAGAAGCTATTGCCGCAGAATATAGTACGGAAAAAGTGTCTTTATAATAAAAATAAGACATTGCCGCACCTAACGCCGAGAGAATAACAGTTACTATAAACATAACCGTTATCTTGCCTGAAAGCTTTTGCTTAAAGAGCGAAAACTTCATAAAATCAGTTATAAAATCGGTTTTTCTCGGTGCCGCTATTAAAACATCGCCTTCTATAGAATCTTTTGCCATTGCAACAGCTGTTGAATTATCTTTGATAAACGATACGGCATTTTTTTTAGCTTTACCTTTTGTCTGGCGTAGATTTGAAAGCATTGTCGAGATGTGTAAAAAAGAACAAATTGAGCGTGTAAGCATTAAAATTGCCGTAAGTAAAATTATATGATAGATATTTTCTCCACTGATTGAGGAAAAAATGCAAAGGGGTACACCTAAGATAGCACAAAGAGATAAAAGACTGTCATGCCCCGCACGACACTTAAAAAGATTTACCAAATCTTTGAACATATCGGCGTTGGCAATAATCGTTATAAAAAGTATAGCACTGCAAAATGCCATTGCGCCGCCGGTTGAGCTTATAATCTTATCTGCCAAAACAGGTATTAAGAACAGAAACAGAACAAAAACGCACACAGAGCATATTGCACCGGATAAAAAGTAATGCCTTCTTTTGTGCGCCAGCTTTTTAGCAACTGCTTTTTGGGCGGCAATGTCAGTTACTTCATCCTTTGGTATAAACAAATCGAAATCGCTGACTTCTAGAGCTGTCTTATCCGCTTCTTCGGTTGCATTCTCTGCACTTGTGAGCTCTTGGCTTATATCAATAGCCCTTGTTGAACTGCTAATGTTTATCCGCCCTGTATTACCTTTTTTATCGACTATCGGTGTAAAGCGAATGGTTGCCGTATCAAAGCGTGTTTCGGTATTTTCCGACTCGTTTTCTGTGCCGGAATTATCAATATCGGATATATCGGGTACAGTATCAGACGCACTTTGCTCTTCAATGTTTTCCTTTGGGAAAAGCTCATCAAAAATATTCTTTTCAAATCTCTTTTTGGAATCATCGGCCATTTTTTCAAATGCAGGTGTAGGGGTGGGTTTTGGCTCGGACTTTTCTGACGGTTCGGTTTCTTCTTCCTTAGTTTCTTCCACTTCATCTTCAAAGCCTTTAAGAAGATAATCGTCATTTGTGGGTTTTCCGAGAGTATCAACCGTTACATCATATTTTTCCGAAAGCTTACCTAAAAGCGAACTGCTGTTATTCTTTATTATCTGCGCTACGCTTTCGAGCCGATATAACGGCGACTCATCCTCTGCAACATCATGGCCGGTTTCATCGGTAGTATATCTCTTTAATTTTTCGAGCAGAGACATTTCTTGCTCGCTCTCAGTTGGCTTTTCGGCAGGTGCCGGCTCTTCTTCGGCAATATTTTGTTCAAAAGTTTCTGATGTTTTATTGCTTTCTTGCTCCTCCACAGCCTTTGACGGCAGATTTGCCTTTAGAGCCTCAAGAGGACTTTTAGACTTATTTTCGTTTGATTTTTTTGGCAGAACTGTTACGGGCTTACTGTTTACACCTTTGCCGAACTCCGATAAAATGCTCTCATTTCTCTCTTCAAGAACAGTTTCGCCGTCAAAGAAAGAAGGATCGTTATAGTCAATTATATAATCATTGTCTGAATGCTTTGATTTTCTTGCCATATTGTATACCCCAATTTTTTAATTCCTGCGTTCCATAATCTTGTACATTAAAACACCTGCGGCAACAGAGGCGTTAAGCGAATTGATTTTGCCACGCATTGGCAGGCTTATTATCTTATCGCATTTTTTTGCGACGAGCGGTCCTATCCCCTTGCCCTCGTTGCCGATAACCAGTGCACAGGGAACACGGTAATCAGTAAGGTTATAATCTTCACCGTCCATATCCGCACCGAAGACCCAAACGCCGTTTTGCTTTAATTCATCAATAGCGGCGGATATGTTTGTAACACGCGCCACTCTCATATATTCGAGTGCGCCGGCACTCGTTTTTGCAACGGTTGCATTAAGCGACGCCGAGCGCCTTTTTGGAATTATGATGCCGTGAACTCCGCAAACCTCCGCCGTGCGGATAATTGCCCCTAAGTTGTGAGGGTCTTCTATTTCATCACAAATCATTATAAAGGGGTCTTCGCCTTTTTCTTTTGCAACCTTAAGTATATCCGAAATTGAAGAATAATCTCTGAAAGCAAAGGTTATTGCCACTCCCTGATGATTTGCCCCACCACAATAGAAATCTAACTTTTGTGGGCTTACTTCCTTTATAAGAATGCCTTTTTTAGAGCATTTGGCAACTATTTCTTTAATACTGCCGCTGTTTGCGCCGTGGGCTATAAGTAGTCTATCAATCTCCCTGCCTGAACGGAGTGCTTCAAGAACAGGGTTTCTGCCGCATATTATATTGCTTTGTTTCTCGCCGTTTTCAAGCATTTATTTCACCCTATATATAAACTTAATAAAATTATATCACAATAACTCCAAAAAATAAAGAGTAAAATATGAAAAAATACATTATATTGTGGTCTATTGACAAAAGTATTAGCAAATACTATAATTATATATTGGAATAATATGTTACTCGGGAGGCTTTAATGTTCAGAAAAACATACCTTGAAGTGGACCTCGAAGCTCTTAAATATAACATAGGGCAGATTAAAAAAACATACGGTGATTACAGGTATTATTTCGGTGTTGTAAAGGCAAATGCTTACGGCGCCGGTATTTACAGCGTTAATGCTATGATTAAGGCCGGAATAAACTATTTAGCGGTATCATCTCTTGAAGAGGCTCTTGATATCCGCAAATATAACGGTGATATACCGATTCTTGTTATGGAGCCTATAGCAT
>JAFXNY010000170.1 GCA_017529165.1 Clostridia bacterium | reverse complement strand
ATTATTAAGAATATTGAGCGTGACTGTATCACCGTCAAGGCTGATACCGGAAAGACTTTCCCAATCGCCGTCAAGCTCATCTGCAAGTTTTATCGCCTTATCATAATCGACATCATCGGATAGATTTACTTTAGTGCTGTAGTTTGAAATGTCGTTATTAAGCAAATCAAGGAAACCTGCCATTGTATCACGCATGCCAAGTCCGCCTACCATAAGTATCATACAACCTATAATACCAACAAGCGTCATAGCAGAACGGCTCTTGTGGCGTGAAAGATCACGGATATTCCATTTTGTACCGAAATTCAGCTTTCCCCAGAACTTGAAGTGTTCGAATACAGTTTTTCGCATTTTTTTAGGTGTATAAGGCCTTAGGGCTTCTGCTGCGGTGCCTTTAAGCTGACGGCGCACGGAAAGCAAGCTTATAACCGTTAACGCCAACACTGTACCAATCATAACCGGATAGCAAAACAGCGGTATTGCCGAAGGCCAATCGGGCATATCAAAATATGTACCCATCATACCGTTTTCGCTCATAATGAGCTTGCATACCGCATAACCGAGAGCAACACCAAAGCCTGTACCTAAAACACCCATAAACAAACCGTAATAGGTATAATGTAAAAGTATTCTTCGGTTTTTGAAGCCAAGTGCTTTAAGTGTACCTATTTGCAGTTTTTCTTTAGTAGCAATTCGGTGCATTGTGGTAACCATAGTAAGAATTGCAATAGCGAGGAACAAAACCGGCAGAATTGAGCCCATGGTTTTGCCCTCCTCCGCTTCTTCCATAGCTTCTTTATAAACTATATGGTCGTCTTTAGAGGTTACCATTATTGTACGCCCAAGTTTTTGCTTTATAGCATCCTCGAGTTCGGATTTATCATTTTTTGATATAAGATTTATCTGCGCAAACACTTTATCGGTAGAAAGAGCTATTTCATCATCGGTGAGTTTCTCTGAAATATAATCTTTAATATTTTCCTGCGGAACGCCTTGTTTTTTAAGTTCTTCTGTGTATGTTTTTTCAAGTCTTTCGGCAATAACCGATTTTAATTTTTTCGGAGAAATATACGTATATCCAAAGGTTTTATAATCGGGCATAAGCTGATTTTTATCGGCAACGCATATCATATGCTCGCCCGCTTTAATCAGACCTATAACTTTCCCTTTAATTTCCGTACCTTGAAACTCAAGTGTCATATAATCACCGAGTTTAATGCGGTTTGCCGCAGCAAACTTATCGGATAACCATAAGCCGTCAGATTCTTTGTCATATTCATCGCCGGACATAATCGTAAATGTTGATACGGTATAATTTTCGCTTACATCAAGCGCCAATGATTTATTCTTCTCACCCTTAATATCAAGGTTAACAGAGAGAAACCGTGTTGCGGCATCCACACCTTTAATATCGGAAATTGCCGCTAAGTCTTCCTTTGTAAATCCATCTTGCGAGTAAATGCGGTAATCTGCATACTTGGTGTCCTTAAAAAATCGAGAGGTATCGTATTCTATGGTGTGCCACTCCATATTAAACCCGAGAAACATACCGATTCCAAGTGTTATCATTATAATCATTGAAATGAACTGCGGTTTATAACTCCACGCAGTACGAATAAGCTTTTTATACAGCATTACCATTCCACCTCTTCAGCACTAAGCGGATTATCCTGATTCTCAACAGAGCGTATTTTGCCGTTTTTTACTCTTATTACTACATCAGCCATTTTTGCGATATTATGGTTGTGAGTAACAATAACTATTGTTTTACCGTAT
>JAFXNY010000169.1 GCA_017529165.1 Clostridia bacterium | reverse complement strand
TAAAAATCGTTCATTAAAATCTCTCCTTTGCCATTATTTTACTATGCCTTTGTTAAAAGTTTTTGCAGAAAGTATTAACTTATTATTAATTTTTCAAAAAAGCTGA
The DNA here is from genome assembly GCA_017529165.1 of Clostridia bacterium. The sequence continues at coordinate 5,627 of JAFXNY010000169.1, read as the reverse complement.
AAATAAAAACTTTACTTTTTTATTTCTTTGTGCTATAATACTTCGGCTACCGGATACTGTGAGTATGGCGTCTGCCGTGTTATTACGGATTCACTATGGCCTTACGCTCGGTTTTCGGCGGACAAATTATGAAAAGGAGTGTAGAAAATGACCAACGAAAAGAAACAGCAGATTATGGCTGAAAACGCTATTCACGAAGGCGATACCGGTTCTCCGGAAGTGCAGATTGCGGTTCTCACAGCTCGCATTAACGAGCTTAACGCACACCTTGATGTGCATAAAAAGGACCACCACTCACGCCGTGGTCTTCTAAAAATGGTAGGTCACAGAAGAAATCTTTTAGCCTATCTTCAGAAGAAAGACATTGAAAGATACCGTGCTATCGTTAAGAAACTCGGTCTGCGTAAGTAATAGGTATTTAGCCCGCCGGACAGTATTTGTCCGGCTGGCTTTATATTAAAAACAAAATAAGAGATTTTTCAGTTTAGCGGTAAATCGAGTGCCCGAAAATCGGGCATTGGATTTATTGCTAACAGAAAATCTCTTAAAAACAAAATAAAAGAAAAGGAGATTTTCATTATGTTTGAAAATTACAAGGTTTATGAAACCACCATTGCCGGCCGCCCTTTTAAGCTTGAAACAGGCAAAATGGCAGGTCTTGCAAATGCCGCTTTTATGGCAAGCTATGGCGAAACTAATGTGCTTTGCACAGTTACAGCGTCAAGTAAGCCCCGTGAGGGAGTTGATTTTTTCCCGCTTTCAGTTGACTACGAAGAGAAAATGTATTCAGTAGGCCGTTTCCCCGGCTCTTTCCAGCGCCGTGAGGGCAGAGCCACTGAAAAGGCAATTTTAGCTTCCCGTTGTATTGACAGACCGATTCGTCCTCTCTTCCCTAAAGATATGAGAAACGATTGCTCGGTTGTTGCAACCGTTATGTCGGTTGACCCGGATTGCTCGCCCGAAATAGCGGCGGCTATCGGTGTTTCTGCGGCTATCGCAGTATCCGATATTCCGTGGGATGGTCCGATTTCGAGCACAAGCGTAGGTCTTGTTGACGGTGAAATAGTTATTAACCCCACACTTGAGCAGAGAGAAAAGTCTGACCTTAATCTTACCGTATCATCAACCGCCGATTTAGTTGCAATGATAGAAGCAGGCGCTAACGAGATTCCGGACGATAAAATGTTTGAATGCATCATGGCAGGCCACGAAGTAAACAAAGAGGTTGTTAAGTTTATAAACTCAATAGTTGCTGAAATCGGCAAAAAGAAGTTTACCTTTGAATCAAGCAACCCTGACCCCGAGATAATGGCGGAAATCGAAGAGTTTTGCATTGAAGATGTAAAGCGCGCGCTTGATACTGACGATAAAAATGTTCGTGATGCGGCACTTCTGCCTATTTACAATGCAGTTCACGAAAAGTTTGACGAGCGTTTTGAAGGAAACGAAGCCAAGCTTGACGAGATTATGTATCTAGTACAGAAGCATGTTGTCAGGTCTTGGCTTAAGGACGAGCATAAGCGTGTTGACGGCAGAGGCATTGACGAGATAAGACCGCTTAATGCTCAAATAGATTTACTCGCCCGTGCGCACGGTTCGGGTATGTTTACTCGTGGGCAGACACAGGTTTTATCGGTTGCAACTTTAGCCCCTGTAAGCGAAGCTCAAAAGCTTGACGGACTCGATGAAGAAACACAAAAAAGATATATTCACCACTACAATTTCCCGTCCTATTCAGTAGGCGAAACAAAGCCGTCAAGAGGCCCCGGCAGGCGAGAAATCGGCCACGGCGCACTCGCAGAGCGTGCACTACTGCCTGTAATCCCGAGCGTTGAGGAGTTTCCGTATGCCATTCGTGTAGTATCCGAAGTTTTATCATCTAACGGTTCAACCTCGCAGGGCTCAATCTGCGGTTCAACCTTAGCACTTATGGCAGCAGGTGTTCCGATTAAAGCTCCGGTTGCCGGTATTTCCTGCGGTCTTATAACCGGAGACGAGGGTGTTTACGGCGACTTTATGACTATGGTCGATATCCAAGGCCTCGAGGACTTCTACGGCGATATGGACTTTAAGGTTGCCGGTACTCACAAGGGTATTACGGCTATTCAGATGGACTTAAAGGTTCACGGTCTTACACCCGAAATTATAAAAGAAGCATTTGCTAAAACTCATAAAGCAAGAGATTATATACTTGATGAAGTAATGCTTAAATGTATTGATAAGCCTCGCACAGAGCTTTCAAAATATGCTCCTAAAATGCTTACCACAACCATTCCAACTGATAAAATCGGTGATGTTATCGGTAAGCAGGGCAAGGTTATACAGTCTATTCAAGAGCAGTGCGATTGTACTATCACCATTGAAGAAGACGGCCATGTTTATGTTTCCGGTCTTGATGTGGAGAAGGCAAAACAGGCTATAGGCATTATCGAACTTATTGCCAACGACCCCGAAATTGGCGCAATATACAGCGGTAAGGTAACACGCCTTATGACCTTTGGCGCTTTTGTTGAGATAGCCCCAGGCAAAGAGGGACTTGTTCACATATCAAAGCTTGACACCAAGAGAGTAGCCAAGGTTGAGGATGTTGTAAATGTAGGCGACCAAGTACTTGTAAAGGTAACCGAAATTGACGATCAAGGCAGAATAAATCTTTCCCGCCGTGACGCACTCGTAGAGGTAAACGGTGCAGTAGTTGAGGATGACGCTGACGAGGAGCCAAGAAAACCCCACGGCAAACATAGAGGATTTAAGAAATAATTATATTTTATAGTTAACCACGCCTGCGGAAAAACCGCAGGCGTGTATTTTTTACCATTTAAGATTATCGCTTAGATAATTGCGGTGTGTGGCGAACGTCTTTTAAAACCGTAATTCTTTCTATTTTTATTCGTGGGTCACGAGTTAAGAGACAGGTGTTACAGACCTTTCCGCGTTCTATGCTCCAAAAACGAGTTGCCTGATCATGCGAGAAATAAGTGTAAAACTGCATGTTGGTAGAGGCTGATAAACCATCATCAGTGCAAGAATAAAAAGCGCTTTCACATTTGTGTAGATATACGATTTGCCCAAAGCCTTTTTTGCTCCTTCATCGTTCATTGTCGCAAAAGAGAGAAAAACAACAAAAAAGTAGAAAACTAACCAAAAAATATATCGACCATAATCACAGTACTTGACATACTCCACTCCAATAAGCATGGGGCCCAGCAAAACAGCAGTGATATGAGTTAATCGCTTTTTTCCAGCATCCTGTCGGAACAAGTTCACCATGGGTTTTAAAAAAATACAAAACGCCGGGATAAAGCACACGAGAAAAATGGGTAATTCTTTTCGGCCGTTGGCAACAAAGCGTGCATCATCTATAATGGGTGCATTTTCGGGGCAAAAATCCGCCATCATAGATAACAAGTTCCAGTGAACCGCACCTTCCGAGTTAATGGAAGCCGCAGTATTCAAGGCTGTAGCATATTCCTCTGCCGTTCCAGCTCGCATTCTGCCCAAAAGAGAAAGTAGAGTGCTTGCCAGCAATACTATCACATTTAAAACGAGCAAAAGACAATACTTTTTGCGCTTCTCTTCTGTGTTAATTGCCCGGAACAACAGCACGATCAACACAGCGCAAAATGTCATTAGTACATATCCCTCATGAAACATTACGTTTACAGCAGTAAGCGGGATCGTTAGCCACTCCCATCTCATTTCAATCAGAAGATATATTTGGAATAGGCACAGAACAATTTGAAGAACATCTGCCCTTCCAAGTGCACCGATGCGTACGCAAACTGTCGGAATCATAAAAGTAAAGCATAACAGTGCAAAAAAATATGCGCCCTTATATACTTCCTTTTCTTCGATCTTGTCTAAAGCCCATTTTACGAACGCAAGCAAGGAGATAAAGTATAAAACATTTATTCCCCACATGAACCACACAGCACCACGATATGAATATGCAATCGGAACGGTTCTACACACAAGATCATACAATGTCCCTGCTAAACCACGCCGAATAAACCCGTTCTTCAAGTAAGAAAACGCCAAAAGTGTAGAAACATAACTGTCAGCCTTATACCATCCCAAAACCAACTGAAGACTTGCCCCGTACAGAAGAAGTAGGAAAAAGGCCAGAAATAAAAACCGATAATCTTTTTTTGGATTTTTCCGCAGCTCATAAGAATTGATTGCCTTAATCACGCTTTGGACTCCTTTTTTACTAATATTTAATATTTTGCTTTATGCCATCAATATATTTTAGCATCGTTCTGTCTTCTATATCGTTTTTATCATACAAATCAAATATGGACATATCACGGAAAACTCCGGGTTTATCCGCAAGACCCCTTGAAACCTTTTTTATAAACTCTTCTTTTGACTTGCAAAAGTAATGATTACATACTATTCCATCAAAACAGACATCGTAATTATACATAGCATATAGTCTTCTGCCGTCCGGTGATACCGTGTATGCTCCATGCTTATAAATAGGAAAATGCGGATTGACATACTCTTTTACAAGTCTCGGATTTATAATCGTTTTATAATGAACGCTCGGGAAATCTCCTTTTATTCCCCTTTTTGTAAAACGCTCAACGACTAAACCGTCTTCCGCCTTTTCTTTGCCGGACGAGCCATAAACACACCAGCTTGCTCCTATTCCGCCGGCACAAGGGTATTTTTCAAACAATTTAATTGTTGCAGGCAATAATTCGCCGTTTATGGGTACTAAAAACTCGTCACAGTCTATTATTGCCATATATCTAACGGACTTATTGTAACGGTTAATCGCATCGTTATATGCTTTAAGTTGCATGCCCTCGCCAGGGAAGCTATGATACTCAACAAAACCTATATCAATATACGGTTTAACGATTTCTTCTAAATTATCGGTGCTGTTATTATCATAAAGAAAAACCTTTTTAACGCCTATAAGTTTATGATAAGCGAGCCATTCTTTTACATACGAGCCCTCATTTTTAGCAATAGCAACTATGCTCAAATCACAATCAAAATTGGTATTTCGTTCGGCTTTTTTCAGCCTTTTAACCTTTATTGAGCATACCATATCAGCAACACCGCCAAAAATACGCTTAAGAACAATAGTGGGTAATAACATTAAAAAAACGAGCATTTTTATCTTTTTATTGTTAATACGATAATATATACCGTTGCACAAATGAAAAGAATAGTAATAATACTTATATAGTATTTTTTCAATTTTTATTCTCATCAAAACCGCCGCACTTGTTGTTAATTTGTTACCTCTTTTGAGTTAACAGTCATTATTATAACAATTTACGACATATAAGTCAACTCATAAGAGGTAATAATTTCAACTCAATATGGTTAGTATTTAAGTATAAAACATATTGAGGTGATTATATGCGTATTGGCGAGGCGGTAAAACGCAGAATAACAGACCTTTGCGATGAACGAAAAATTACCCTTAATAAATTGGCAACCATTTCAGGTATAACTCAATCAACGCTTAATAATATAACTAGCGGCCGAAACAAAAGTGCAACAATTTCAACCTTAAAAAAGATTTGTGACGGTTTAGATATTAGTATTAAAGATTTTTTTAATTCTTCCCTTTTCGATGATTTAGAGCAAGAGATTATATAAAAGCAACC
>JAFXNY010000168.1 GCA_017529165.1 Clostridia bacterium | reverse complement strand
GTACAATCATATAGTTGCCGAAGAAGCCAAGATGTGTCATATCGTAAATAAAAATACAATTAAATGCTTCGGTCATAGTAATTGCTAAAATCGGCAGTAAAAAGAGAAGAACAATATGAAATATTTTATTTCCAATATTGCTTTTTATAGTAACTGTATATGCAACGGAAAAACCTATTATAATAGGCAAAACACAGGCAGTTGCCAAAAGCAACCATCTCGAAGTATATTCGAGCTCAATAAAGCAGGAGTTAAAAACAACTGTAGCAATCATTAAAACGGCAGTGAAAATGCTGCCGGTAATAATACCTGCCTTGCTTGATTTTATAACAATATTTTCAATTATCCAATTATAAACTTTAATTGAGTAGTTTTTAATTAGGTGGTTTGCTCTGCTTAATTTAACTTCTAACATACAACACCTGATTTCGACATACTATAGCCATTATAATAAAATAATTATATCACATTTTTAAAAAAATACAATATATTTAATTATTGTTGATTTTTGGAAGTTTGTATGATAGAATACTGTTATAAAGCTATGACGGAGACGGTAGTGTTTGTAGATTTACTTAAAGCGAGTCGGAGAGGGTGTAAGTTCGGCAGTAAATAAACACTTGTATCACTCCTGAGCTGCGGCGTGAAAGAGTAATACTATTAGCGCTCGCCGGTTACCTTACCGTTATCTTGGTGCGGATGTTCGTCCGTTATAGGTGGTATGCAGTGAATTATTCCTGTCCTATTAGGGCGGGAATATTTTGTTTTGAAGGGAGAAGTGTTTGATGTATAAAGACATTAAACCGAATGTCAACTTTGTTGAGCAGGAGAAAGAAATTAAGAGATTTTGGGATGATAATAATATTTTCGAGAAGAGTATTGATTCTCGCAAAAAGGGTGAACCGTATGTTTTTTATGACGGCCCTCCGACCGCTAACGGAAAACCACATATCGGCCATGTTCTTACAAGAGTTATAAAAGATATGATACCACGCTACAGAACTATGAAAGGTTATATGGTTCCGAGAAAAGCCGGTTGGGATACACACGGGCTCCCGGTTGAACTTGAGGTTGAAAAGCTTTTAGGACTTGACGGTAAAGAACAGATAGAAAAATACGGCCTTGAAGAGTTTATAGAACATTGTAAAGAGAGCGTATGGAAATATAAAGGCATGTGGGAGGACTTCTCAAAAACTGTCGGTTTTTGGGCAGATATGGAGCATCCTTATGTTACTTATCATAATGATTTTATTGAGTCTGAATGGTGGGCGCTTAAGCAAATATTTGATAAAGGGCTTTTATATAAAGGCTTTAAGGTAGTGCCGTATTGCCCCCGCTGCGGAACACCGCTTTCCTCTCACGAAGTAGCACAAGGGTATAAAACAGTTAAAGAGCGCAGTGCTGTTGTTCGCTTTAAGGTAAAAGGGGAAGACGCCTTTTTCCTTGCGTGGACTACAACTCCGTGGACTTTACCTTCAAATGTGGCACTATGCGTAAACCCTGATGAAACATATTGCAAAGTGAAAGCTGTTGACGGCTATACTTACTATATGGCAAAACCGCTTCTAAATGAAGTGTTGTCTTCGCTCGTTAGCGACGGCGAGAGTGCTTATGAAATTATTGAAGAGTTTACCGGTAAAGAGCTTGAGTATAAGGAGTATGAGACCTTATATGCTTGCGCCGCTCAGGTAGCAGAAAAGCAGCATAAAAAAGCATTTTTCGTTATGTTTGATGAATATGTCACTATGACGGACGGTACCGACATTGTTCATTGCGCACCTGCATTCGGTGAAGATGATGCCCGTGTCGGTAGACGCTACCAACTGCCTTTTGTACAATTCGTTGACAGCAAGGGTAATATGACTGACGATACGCCTTTCGGCGGTGTTTTTGCAAAAGATGCTGACCCCAAGATTTTAACAGACCTTGAAAGCAGAGGGCTTCTGTTCTCAGCACCAAAGTTTGAACACGATTATCCGTTCTGCTGGCGTTGTGATACACCGCTTATTTACTATGCCCGTGAGTCTTGGTTTATTAAAATGACCGAGGTTAAGGAAGACCTTATAAAGAATAATGATACAATAAACTGGATTCCTGAAAGCATAGGGAAAGGCAGATTTGGCGATTGGCTTAAAAATGTTCAGGACTGGGGTATTTCAAGAAACAGATATTGGGGAACTCCGCTTAATATATGGCAGTGTGAGTGCGGTCATCTGCATGCTATTGGAAGCATTGAAGAGCTTAAGAGTATGTCTGATAATTGCCCGGATGATATTGAACTTCACAGGCCTAAGATTGATGCTGTTACTATTAAATGTCCGCAGTGTGGCAGAGAAATGCACCGCGTTCCCGAAGTTATTGACTGTTGGTTTGATTCGGGCTCTATGCCCTTTGCACAGCACCACTATCCGTTTGAGAATAAAGAACTATTTGAGTCACAATATCCTGCTGATTTTATATCTGAGGCTGTTGACCAGACTCGAGGTTGGTTCTACTCATTGCTTGCAATTTCCACTTTAATATTTAATAAAGCACCGTTTAAGAATGTAATTGTTCTAGGCCACGTTCAAGATGAAAACGGACAAAAGATGTCAAAATCAAAGGGTAATGCAGTAGATCCCTTTGATGCACTCGAACAATATGGCGCAGATGCAATCAGATGGTATTTTTATACTAATTCTGCACCGTGGCTTCCAAACAGATTTAACGGCAGAGCGGTTGTTGAGGGACAGCGCAAGTTTATGGGTACCCTTTGGAACACATACGCATTTTATGTTCTATATGCGAACATAGATAAGTTTAATCCAAATGAACACACCCTTAATCCGGACAGCCTTACAGTAATGGATAAATGGCTTTTATCAAAGCTCAATTCTATGGTTAAGGCGGTTGATGAGAATCTGTCAAATTACCGCATTCCAGAGGCGGCAAGAGCGCTTGACACCTTTGTTGATGAAATGAGCAACTGGTATGTTCGCCGCGGCCGTGAGCGTTATTGGGTTCAGGGTATGAATGAAGATAAGAAAACGGCTTATCTTGTATTATATAAGGCACTTTATACTACTGCTTTAGCCTCTGCACCAATGATACCTTTTATGGCAGAAAGTATTTATCAAAATCTTGTAAGAACAATTGATAAAAACGCTCCGGAAAGTATTCATTTGTGCAGTTTTCCCGAAGTTGATGAATCACTTATCGATACTGAACTTGAAAAAAACATGGATAGTGTGCTCGAAATAGTGGTTTTAGGCAGAGCGGCAAGAAACGGTGCGGCGATTAAGAACCGTCAACCTCTTGGCAATATGTTTGTTAAATGCGATACAAAAATGCCGGATTACTTTATTGATATTATTCGTGACGAGCTTAATATTAAGAATGTAAGCTTTTCAAATGAGGTTGATAATTTTGTTTCATACAACTTAAAACCGCAGCTAAAAACGGTAGGCCCTAAATACGGAAAACAATTAAATGAGATAAGAACTAAACTTAGTGAGATTGACGGTGACGCCGCAAAACGCACCCTCGATAGTGTAGGCGAGTTAAAGTTAAGTCTGCCGTCCGGCAATGTTACACTCCTTAAAGACGATGTTTTAATCGAAGCAAAGCAAAAAGAGGGTTATTTTACTGTAAGTGACAGAGGTATTACTGTTGCCATTGATACTAATCTCACAAAAGAGCTTTTAGATGAAGGCTTTACTCGTGAAATTGTTAGTAAAATACAAACAATGCGT
>JAFXNY010000167.1 GCA_017529165.1 Clostridia bacterium | reverse complement strand
TGGTACATATTTCCGAGATTTCCCGTGACTTTGTCAATGACATTCACGATTTCGTAAAAGTCGGCGATACAGCTAAAATGAAGGTAATTTCTGTTGCTGATGATGGAAAAATAGCACTCAGTATAAGAAAAGCTTTGCCGGAAAATAATGAAGTGCGAAAGGAACGGAAACCCCGTGCACCGAGAGTTCCTTCTAAACCTGATAAGTCATTTGTTTGGGAATCGGAGTCTTCTGCACCGTCAAGCTTTGAGGAAATGATGAGTAAGTTTAAGCAGAGAAGTGACGAAAAAATATCAGACTTAAAAAGAAAAAACCCCGAAGCCCGTCGTAATAAACGAGGAGCAGGCGGTAGATAAAATTGGGGGCGGTACGCTAAAGCGTTACTGCCTTTTGTTTTGGAGAAAAAGATGAGAGAAATTAGTGTCGGCATTATTGAAGAGACAATAGAAAAGTTATGTATTAGGGCTAATAAGTGCTTGCCGGAAGATTTATGCGAGTGTATTTTTTCAACGCAAAAAGCGGAGGAAAATAGTATTGCAAAATCTGTTCTTGATGATTTGCAGGAGAACATCATCACCGCAAGAGAGCTCAATATACCTATATGTCAGGATACCGGTATGGCGGTAGTATTTCTGGAAGTGGGGCAGGATGTTCATTTTACGGGTGGCGACCTCTATGAAGCAGTAAATAAGGGCGTTGCAAACGGATACTGTAAGGGGCTTTTGCGTAAATCTATCGTGTCCGACCCGCTAAAACGAGAGAATACGAATGATAATACTCCGGCTGTGATACACACAAAGATTGTTAAGGGTGATAAGGTTACGGTAACCGTTTGTCCTAAAGGCTTTGGCAGTGAAAATATGAGCAGGATTTTTATGCTTACTCCGGCAGATGGCGAGGCTGGCGTTATAGATGCAGTTATTGAAACAGTAAAAAGTGCCGGCTCAAAACCGTGTCCTCCGATTGTGGTAGGCGTTGGTATAGGTGGAGATTTTGAAAGCTGTGCTTATCTTTCAAAGGCGGCTTTGTGCCGTAGTGTTGACAAACGCAATGAAAATGAATACTATGCCAATCTTGAAAGAGTATTGCTTAACGAAATTAACAAGCTTGGTATTGGCCCGCAGGGCTTTGGTGGAAAAACTACTGCCCTTGCCGTTAATATTGAAACGGCACCTACTCATATAGCAGGACTGCCGGTTGCAATAAATATCGGTTGCCATGTTACAAGGCATGCTCGGGCGGTGATATAATGGGAGAAATGTATGATCTTGCTGCACCTACTTTGTTCGGAATAGAAAGCATTGCCGCCGATGAGTTTCGCCGTATGGGTTTTGATGATGTAAAGTCAGAAAACGGCAGGGTATTACTTAAAGGTGACGGCAATATGCTCGCCCGTGCTAATATCTGTTCACGCTTTGCGGAGCGTATTTTAATAGTGGTAGGCCGGTTCAGGGCAACAAGCTTTACCGAACTGTTTGACGGCGTTAAAAATCTCGATTGGGAGCGTTATATAGGCAAAGATAATGCCTTTCCGGTAACAGGGTCGAGTATTAGTTCTGCTCTTTTCAGTATACCCGATTGCCAGTCTATAATAAAAAAAGCTTTTGTTGATAGAATGTCTGCAGAATACGGTATTAATTGGTTTAGTGAGACGGGTGCCGAGTGTAAGGTTAAGTTTACTATACTTAAAGACGAAGTCACACTTATGATTGATACTTCGGGTGAGGGACTTCATAAGAGAGGATACAGAAGAAACTCAAACGATGCGCCTCTTAAAGAAACCCTTGCCGCCGCTATGTGCGACCTTGCAAGAATATATCCGGATACACATTTGTATGACCCGTTTTGCGGGAGCGGAACAATACTTATTGAAGCGGCGCTTATGGCTACAAAGCGAGCACCGGGGCTTAATAGATTTTTTGCTGCAGAGAGATTTAGCTTTCTTGATAAAAAAGTATGGCAAGAGGAACGAATGCGTGCACAGGACAATATACTCCATAACATAGAGTTTTCTGCACAAGGGTTTGATATAGATAGAAACTGTGTAGAGCTAACGCTTGCAAACGCCAAAAAAGCAGGGGTAGAGAAGTATGTTAAAGCAAGTATTCGGGATGTAAAAGATTTCAGCACACCCGATGAACGATTGCTTGTAATAACTAACCCCCCTTATGGAGAGCGGCTATTAGATATTAAATCTGCGGAAGAATTATATAAAGTTATGGGCGAGCGTTTTGATATGAAGGCGGGCAAAAAGTATTTTGTAATAAGCCCTCACGATGAGTTTGAAAAAATATTCGGCAAAACCGCCGATAAGCGCAGAAAGCTTTATAACGGTATGATAAAGTGCCAGTTGTTTATGTATTTTAGAAATGGTCAGGTGCAAATATAATGAAGTATCTATTCATAGTAAACCCTAATGCCGGCAAGGGAAACCGGCAGAAAGAAATAATAAAGGGTATTCACGAGAGCTTTGAAGATTTCGATTATGAATATGATATTTACATAACCAAAGCACCGGACGATGCTAAACAAAAGGCTAAAAGCGCCGCCAAGAGCGGTGAGAAAATATCAATTTTTGCCTGCGGCGGCGAGGGTACAGTTTTTGAAGTGCTTAACGGTATTGTCGGATATGATAATGTAAGCTTAGGCGTTATTCCTTGCGGCTCGGCAAATGATTTTTTAAAGTTTTTCCCGGATAGCGCACCCTTTTCTGATATATTTGAACAGATTAAAGGCACAGCGGTTCCTACCGATATTATTAAAGCAAATGATTACTATTGTCTAAACGGCTGTTCTGTAGGCATGGATGCAGTAGTAGCCAGAGATATGAATATTTTCAAAGGCTGGCGAGGAGTTTCAGGCAGTATGGCGTATAAGCTTGCCGTGCTTAAAACCTTTTTCGGTAAAATAGGTGTTAGTATAAATCTTTCGGTTGACGGCGAAGAGACAAAAAGTGAAGACTGTCTTTTTGCGGTTATCGCCAATGCACCGTATTATGGCGGCGGTTATAAAAGCGCACCCGATGCAAACCCATTTGATAATATGCTTGATTTTACAAAGGTTGATACTATTTCAAAACTTAAAGTTCCAAAGTTCCTATCCCTTTATGAAAAAGGGCTTCACAGCTCACTTGACTATTGTACACTTAAAAAATGTGAAAGTATGGAGTTTTGGGCTAAAACGCCCGTTCCTGTTAATCTTGACGGTGAAATTATTGAAACTAAACATATGGCGTTTTCTCTTGTAAAGGGCGGTGTGAGGTTCATTTTGCCGAAAAGCGTTTACCGAAATATTAAGAAATCGTTAAAAGTTTTTGACTTTACTTGACTTTTGAAAATTAGTGACTATAATAGGTAAATATAGGAAATAATATATTAGTGTTTGGAGGAGATTTTATGACACTAAAACCATTAGCAGACAATGTTGTTATCAAGGCGGCAGAAGCAGAGCAGACCACTAAAAGCGGTATTGTTCTTACTTCCGCTTCAAAGGAAAAGCCGCAGATTGCCGAAGTTGTGGCGGTAGGCCCCGGCGGCATCGTTGACGGCAAAGAGGTATCGACCAAAGGCATAAAAGTTGGTCAAAAGGTTGTTGCCGCAAAGTATTCCGGCACAGATATTAAAATAGACGATGAAGAATATACCATTCTTCGTGTATCCGATATTTTAGCAATAGTCGAATAATTAGGAGGCTTTATTTATGGCAAAGAATATAGTTTTCGGAGAACAGGCACGCAAGGCACTTCAAGAGGGCGTAGATAAGCTTGCAGATGCCGTTAAGGTTACATTGGGCCCTAAGGGCAGAAATGTTGTACTTGATAAGAAGTATGGTTCACCGCTTATTACTAATGACGGTGTAACAATAGCAAAAGAAATCGAGCTTGATGATCCGTTTGAAAATATGGGTGCTCAGCTTGTAAAGGAAGTATCGGTTAAAACAAACGATGCCGCAGGTGACGGTACAACAACCGCTACCGTTTTAGCACAGGCTATGATAGCCGAGGGTATGAAAAATGTTGCCGCAGGCGCTAACCCGATGATTGTTAAAAAGGGTATTAAAGCGGCAGTTGATACCACTGTTGATACTATAGTTAAAAACTCAAAGAAGGTTTCGGGTAGTGATGATATCGCCCGTGTTGCTACCGTTTCTTCCGGAGACGAAGTAATAGGGAAGCTCATTGCCGAGGCTATGGAAAAGGTATCAGCGGACGGTGTTATTACCGTTGAAGAGTCTAAAACCGCAGAAACATATTCCGAAGTTGTTGAGGGTATGCAGTTTGACCGTGGTTATATTACACCCTATATGGTTACAGATTCCGATAAAATGGAAGCAGTAATCGATGATGCTCTTATCCTTATAACCGATAAAAAGATTTCTAATATTCAGGAGATTTTACCACTGCTCGAACAGATAGTTCAGTCCGGCAAGAAGCTTGTTATAATTGCAGAGGACATTGAGGGTGAGGCACTTTCAACCCTTATCGTTAATAAACTTCGTGGCACATTTACCTGTGTTGGTGTTAAAGCACCCGGCTTTGGTGACAGGAGAAAAGAAATGCTCCGTGATATCGCCGTGCTTACAGGCGGTGAGGTTATATCCGAGGAATTAGGCCTCGAGCTTAAGGATACTACTATGGAACAGCTTGGCCGTGCCCGTCAGGTTAAGATTACCAAAGAAAATACCATAATAGTTGACGGCGCAGGGGATAAGAGCGATATTAAAGACCGTGTGGCACAGATAAGAAACCAGATTTCTACTACCACTTCCGATTTTGATAGGGAAAAACTTCAGGAACGCCTTGCAAAGCTCGCCGGCGGTGTTGCGGTTATCAAAGTTGGTGCCGCTACCGAGATTGAGATGAAAGAAAAGAAACTCCGCATTGAAGACGCTCTTGCGGCTACCAAAGCGGCGGTTGAAGAGGGTATAGTTGCCGGAGGTGGCGTAGCACTTCTTAACGCTATACCGGCGGTTAAGAAACTTGCCGAAACAGCACAGGGTGATGAAAAGACCGGTGTTAATATCGTGCTTAAGTCTCTTGAAGCACCTATTCGTCAAATCGCTTATAACGCAGGTATTGAGGGCTCGGTTATCGTTGATAAGATACTTACGAGCGGTAAAAACAATTATGGCTTTAATGCTTATGATGAAACCTACGGCGATATGATGGATGCAGGAATTGTTGACCCAACAAAGGTTACCCGTTCCGCACTCGAAAATGCCGCAAGCGTTGCCGCAATGGTGCTTACAACCGAAAGTCTTGTAGCGGATAAAAAAGAGGACGCCGCCGCAGCAAATGCTGCAGCAGCTGCTGCGGCTGCACAGGCAGGCGGAATGTACTAAACTAGACTTTAGACATTAGATGTTAGATATTAGACGGTGCGGAGGGAAACCTCCGCACACATTTTTTGTGTTTTTAAGGTAAAAACCCTTGACAAATAAATACATTGATGTTATTATTTGTTAGTATGCCGTATTGTGCAAAAATGCGGCGTGCAGAAAATTAAGAAAGGAGATAGTGAGTAGTGCCAACCTTTAACCAGTTAGTTCGCAGTGGTCGTGAGACGGTAGAGAAAAAGGCTAAGGCTCCTGCGCTCCTCAAAGGATATAATTCCATGAAGCGTAACCTTACCGATAATGATTCTCCGCAGAAGCGCGGCGTTTGCACAGCTGTTAAGACATCTACGCCTAAAAAGCCTAATTCGGCTCTTCGTAAAATTGCAAGAGTTCGTCTTTCCAACGGAATTGAAGTTTCGGCTTATATTCCCGGAATAGGCCACAATCTTCAGGAACACAGCGTTGTTCTGATTCGTGGCGGCCGTGTTAAGGATCTCCCCGGTGTGCGTTATCACATCATTCGCGGAACTCTTGACGCGCAGGGCGTTGCGAAACGCATGCAGGCCCGCTCCAAGTACGGCGCGAAGC
>JAFXNY010000166.1 GCA_017529165.1 Clostridia bacterium | reverse complement strand
TTCAAAAGGCAGACCGCCAAAGACGGTGTTATTCAAGAAGTTCGCAAGAGAGAGCATTATGAAAAACCCTCTGTAAAGCGCAAGAAAAAGTCGGAGGCTGCTCGCAAGAGGAAGTTCCGCTGATTTTAAGGCTTGGGCGGTCGCTTTGCGACCGCCATATTTTTTTATTTTGTGAGGTAATTATGCTATTACGCCCTGATTTGAAGCTCGATAAAATAACCGACATTGATATAAGTCACCTTAATATGCTCGGCGTTAACTGCCTGCTTATAGATATTGACAACACACTTTCTACAGACCACGGCACAGAGCTTATACCGGACATCCACGAATGGGTAACTAAAATGAAAAATGCCGGAATAAAACTATATATTCTTTCAAACGCTCGAAGCATCCGTGTTTTGCCATTTGCAAAAAAGGTAGACCTTGATTTTATAGGACTTGCTATGAAGCCGCTTCCCTTTGGTTACATAAGGGGCGTTAAGCACTCGGGCAGCAAAAGAAAAACTACCGCTATTGTAGGCGACCAGATTTTTACCGATATTTTAGGCGGCAGTATTTCAGGAGTTAAAAAGATACTTTTAACTCCAATAAAGCCGGAAAAGCAGTTAAGCTTTAAAATACGGCGAAAGCTTGAAAAGCTTATTTTCCGTATTTACAAAATTGAGAATTATAAGGGGTGATAATATGGCGGCAAAGTTCGGCCCAGCAGGCAACTCAAACAGCTTTTTTGAAAAAGGATATAAGCATGCGCTTGATATTCCTAAGTATTTAAGCGAAATGGGACTTAACGCATTTGAATATCAATGCGGCAGAGGTGTAAATATCGGTTTTGACAAGGCGGCGGCTTTAGGGCGCGCCTCAAAGGACGCCGGCATTACCCTTTCTCTGCACGCACCGTATTACATCTCTATGTCCTCTATAGATGAAGAAAAAAGACTTAATTCAATAAATTATATTTTAGCGAGTGCACGGGCGGCAGACGCTATGGGAGCAGACCGCATAATTGTACACACCGGTTCCTGCGGCAAGATAAGCCGGGAAAAGGCTCTAAGGCTTGCCAAAGATACTATGAGATTGTCCCTAAAAGCACTTGAAAATGAAGGCTTATCCCACATTCACATTTGCCCCGAAACAATGGGCAAGGTAAATCAGCTTGGCACATTAGATGAAGTTCTCTCTTTGTGTGAGCTTGATGAGCGCCTTATTCCTTGCATAGATTTCGGGCACTTAAACGCCCGTGATTTAGGCTTTTTTAAGACCTTTTCCGATTATGAGAGTGTATTTCTTGCGATAGGCGATAGATTAGGTGAAGAGAGGCTTAAAAACTTCCATTCGCATTTTTCAAAAATAGAATATACCGCAGGCGGTGAAAAGAAACACCTTACATTTAAGGACACGGTTTACGGTCCTGATTTTGAGCCAGTAATGGAGCTTACCCACAAATACGGTTGCAACACAAGGTTTATTTGTGAATCGGACGGCACGCAGGCGGAAGACGCAAAACAAATGAAAACTTATTACGAAAATCTATAAAAAATCGGTGCAAAACGCACCGATTTTTTATTTCTTAACAACATACGAAAAATCTATGTAGCCGCCTGTGGCATTTATGCTTACTCCGGATATATTGTCGCTATAACCGACTGTTGTATTCTCGTACGCTATAGGTACAAGATTATATCCGCTATAATAATTCTCTCCGAGTTTATAGGTATATTCTTCTAATGTTGAATCTGCCTTTACAGGAAATATAGACAGCGGCAGTGAATGTGTACTGAGTTCCCCCTCAAGCGATTTATCGGTAGATTTTATATTTATAAATGCACTTAAGTTTTTCTGCCAATCACCCACAATAGCGGTAATTGCCGGCCGTAAAGGCTCACTCTCGTAATACACAAGGGTGGTTTGCGGAAATCTTTTATTTTTTGACTCTTTGACTTCTTCTGAAATTATATCTCTGGCACCTTGAGGATCATAATTGGCTTCAAAAGCCGCATCTGTATTGCCAAGGCAACCGGGGAAAAATGAGGTGGCGATATTAAAGCCGGCAGACAATTCTTCTTTGTAAATGTCACGAGATATACAAGTATATAGTGCACGGCGTATATTTACATTAAAATCTTCGCCGATTGATAACACCCAACAAATATTCCCGACTGATTTGGTTTTAATACCGTCTGTATTTATATTGCCTAAATATTTACTCGGAACTAAAGCAATGTCCGCTTCGCCGCTTACAAGCTTTTCTGCTACGGTTTTCTGCTTATCCTTTGCAATAAAAACGCCTTGGTTTTTTGCCTTAAAATCTCCTTTGTATTCTTCGTTAACATAAAGGCGGATACCGTTATCCTCCT
Source organism: Clostridia bacterium (assembly GCA_017529165.1). Next base: position 190 of record JAFXNY010000166.1, on the reverse strand, counting down.
TATTCCACCTTGCTATCTTATATGTTCCGTTAGATAATACCCACTCTTTTTCAAGACCGTATTTGCCGGTACTATCATTAAAAAAGCTTTGTCTGCAGGGCGTTGCTACCGGCATTGAAAGGATTTTAATAAAGTTTTTATCATCATAGGAAAGCTTTATTTGAAGCGTCTTGTCGTCTATAGCGGTAAC
>JAFXNY010000165.1 GCA_017529165.1 Clostridia bacterium | reverse complement strand
TGTGCGGCTTGTTGGCGGTCGGTCTTTACTTGTGCAACTTTCTCGCTAATTTCTTCCTTTACTTGGGCAACAATTTCGCTTGCGGTCTTTAGTCCCTTAACTGAATTTTTAACGGCTTGTACTTTAGCCTTTACACTTGTGTTTGTCATAACTTTGAAAAATTAAATGTTAGTAAATAAATTTGTTATTAGTAATTTCTTGATGTGTGCCACGATTTTGAGCAAACGTCAAAATCTTCGTACTCGTCATAAATATCTCCCCAATTTTCGTCATCATCTTTTGAGTTGAAAATGTTGATTTCATCTTCAAGGTATTTGTAACTTGCGGTAATGTGAGCCGAGAGCTTAGATTGGTTTTGTATTTGCTTTTGCTCTGAAATTATGAGGCTTGAAACCTCATTTGACACTGAAAAAATTGATAACTGTTTCATATTCGTTTGGAATTAAAAATTAGTAACTTGCGTATAAAGTTCGCTTCGAGTTGAGTTGGTTTTGTACTGCATTCAGAAGGTAGTGGGTATAGAACTGCAAGATTTTTGACAAAACAATACTCTTTTTCCTTGTAGCCTGTGGAGAGGAAAAAGGAAGATTTTTTGCAAAACAGGGACTGCTTGACCTTGCAGAGCCTTTGGCGGTTCGAGATACCCACGACTTACCTTCGCAGTTCAAAACCTCTCAACAACATCGGAGCGTTACTTGCAAGTCGCTGATTTTCCAAACGAGATGATATGAAACAGACCTATTTTGTCAAATGACTCAAGCCTGATTTCAGAGAGCAAAAGCGCACTTCATAACTGATATAATTCTTCACTATGAGGCACGAGCCGTGAGGAAAGATTGTGCGGTTATACCATACGAAAGGCGCGGGAGCATGTGTGTCCCCACGACTCACCTACGGGATACCTACGGCTCACCTTGCGGCACAAAAAAAGCCGCCAGATCCCAACGACCTGACGGCTGCTCCGAATAGAAATGTTCTATTTGCTCAGACAATATCCGGCGGCTACCAGTACGATGCCGAGTACAACGCTGCTGATGATATATAAAGATAAGATGCCATAGTTTCCGGCTTGGTTCATCATCAAACTCTCTTTTGAGAAAGTAGAAAAAGTGGTGAACCCGCCGCAAAAACCGACAGACAAAAAGAGAACGAGATTTTGCGACACATTAGGAGTTTTGCTGAACACGCCCCATAGCAAACCGATTATCAAACAACCGACAAGATTGACTATAAAAGTAGCCCACGGAAAGCCACCGCTGTATTTCAGCAGATAAGAAACAATATACCGCAATGCACCTCCGATGAAACTGCCAGCACCTACGAACAAAACATTTTGCCACATAATCTCCGTAAATTATGCCGCAAAAGTACTAAAATTTCCCGAAATACGCAAAAAAAACCAATAGAGTCCTTGCGACCTGTCGGCTATGCGAGTGTCTGCAAGACCTCGCTCGTTAGTGTCCCCAAGACCCTCACCGCTGATGTGCGGTGGGGTTCGGGGTAGTGATTAGCAATGCAGTGATGATGTGCAATAATTCCAAATTTCCTCTATTGTGAGCAACTTATAAGGAAAAACAACATTGCTCGGTGTGTGCCAAAAATCGAAAGCGTCTTTGCGGTTGTCAAATTTGGCGATGTGTTTGTCACCAAAATCATCTTTGAATAATACGAAATACATAACTTACTAAAAATAAAAATGTTCACTATCATAAACTTGTTTGTCGCCTTTGATGTACTTCCACTTTGAAGTATTAGCAAAGTTGTAGCACAAAAATGCTTTTTCTTCTCGGTCGTACTCGTCTTTAATCCAAACTTGGCTCTCTTTGGGTTCTTCAACCTCTTTAAGGGTGAAATACTCACCTTGTTTCAATTTCTTTAATGCTTTCATATAGTTGCCCGTCCTGCCGATAGCACAGCCTTTTAGTTATTGGTTGTTTATTATGTCTTTAATCATATCAAGTTTATATTGCAAGCGGTTCTTGACCTGCCACGACTCATCAAGTGCGTCCTTTGTTTCTTGGTAGGCTCTTTTGTAACGAAATGCAAGGTCTTGTTGCTCGTTGCGTTCTATACACATAGCGTCATAGGCTTTTTGTATTCCGCCTTTCCTTTTCCACTGACGGCAAAACTCGTCTTTGCTCATTTCTGACTGCATATATTCGGGATGTATCACCTCGATAAAATACTTGTAAGTAGGTTCAAAACCTGTCCTTTGAGAAAATTCTTTAAGTAACATAATAGTAAAATTTTAGGGGTTATTATTAAAGTTTTGAAAGTTCGGTTGTACCTCTTTTAACAAGGTTTTTTGTGGCTTTCTTTACATCTTCAAGTTGGTCACAGATAGCAACACGATGACCGGCACGCACTAACTTGGGCAAATAGGTATCAAGGGCGTGGAACGGAAAACCGCAAAACAAAATCTTTGACTTTCCACGATGTGTTAAAGTTATACCTAAAATCTTGGTTGCCTGCTCTGCGTCCTCTTTGTATGCCTCATAAAAATCACCTACACGGAAAAGCAGAAGCGCGTCAGGATATTGGGCTTTAATTTCTCGCCACTGACGCAATAATGAACAATCTTCTTCATCTTTGGCGGTCAGAACCTCGACTTTCGGCTCTACCTTGTTACATGCGGTAATGCTTGCAGGAGAGCTTAGATTGTTTTCCATAAATGCTTTTGCTGTGTTGGAAAGGCTCTGCGCCTCTCCGAATAAATCTTGTAATAAATCTAACTGTTTCATATCCTTAATTTTTTAATTGTTACTTGCGTCCAAAGCCGCTATCGAGTTGAGTTGTTTTCCACTGCTTTAAGAAGGT
>JAFXNY010000164.1 GCA_017529165.1 Clostridia bacterium | reverse complement strand
TGAATAAACATCAAAAAGTTCTTTTTTAATCTTTACCTTGTCAACAAAGTATTCGCGCATAAGCACATCCTTGCCGTCTTTATCCAGGTTGTAGTTTATTCTTACATAGGTGTGCGGGGTATCAACTGTATCCAAATATTCGTCGTCGGCTTTTTTCTCAATAATGGCTTTGTGGAGCTTTAATGCCTTGTCGGCGTCATTAAAGTTTATAAAAGCATCGTCAAAATCCACTACAACAGATGAAATAGCCTTCTTTTCGGGAATTCGCTTTTCAAAGCCGAATGCGCCGGAAGCTACTATTATTGCGATAACACCGTAAACCAGGGCGGAAGCCACACCTAAAACTATGGATTTTTTAAACCTCTTAAAGCCTCGGTTTGTAACCGCACCATATACTACCGTTGTGATTATAGCGCCTACTATAAAGAAGATAATACCGATGGGGCTTAATTCCTTAGTGTCCGCCGAGAGTACAAATATTTCGCTTAAAGCATAGCCGCCGCAAATGCCGGCAAGCACAGCGCAGATTATATAAATGAACTTATAGGCGTATGCCTGGCCGCCTCTTTCCGCTTTGCGGAAGTTGTAAAGAATTGCAGATATTGCGAAGAACACTGCCGCGAATATAATTGCGGCGAAAACCACATCCTCCGATTTCGGCAGACTATATACATTATCAATCGCGAAAAGCGCCGCCTTTTCACCCAGAAAATAAACGGGGGATACAATTCTCATAATGCCGGTAAAGGCTGATGAATAACCGGAAAGGTACCTATCGCAAAGTGCGTGGATTATGCTGCCCACAATCAAAACCGCCGTGTTAAATCCGAAGAAGGAAAGGATTAAATCAAATGCACTTCCGGCGCCGATTATGAATATAAGCGAGTATGCCGATGCCGCCAGCATATAAAGAATATTCACAAGATACGCGGAGGCTATTTGTGAGAGCGTGCCTATTGCGTATGTCGGATAGAAAAATGAGAGTACACTAAGCGAAGCATAGCCGAGCGTTACCGGTATTAAAACCCCTATAAAGCCTGCCGCAACGCGTGAAAAAAGCAACTGTGCGCGCGTAAGCGGTAGTGAATGAAAAACATCGCTTGATTGCTTTTTGTACAGATACGCAAGGTTTACATAATTGCATACACATATAAGAACGCAGGAAACAACCCCTGTAACCCCGTAAAGTATGTCGAGATACTCGGGTAAGGTATAAGCGTCAGCTTGGTTGAATTCCGATTTACTTAATGTTGTGAGGAATATGCCGGGACAAAAGATAAGCATTGCCAAGGACATAAGTATTATAACGCCGGCATTTTTGTTTATTGTTGAGAATAAAAGACCAAATGTGGGAGAAAATTTACGCTTCGATTGACTTGACATCATAGCCCAGCACCTCCAATTCATAAATAAATGCTTCTTCAAGGCTTACATCTATACATTCGGAAAATTTAGGCGATAGCGAATCTACAAATGCCATAATATCGTCCCTGTCCCCTTTGGCTACAAGGCTTATAACCGAGCCGTTCTGCTCGATTTTCATAAGGTCAAGCTGATTGAATACTTCTTTTTCGGGTACTCTTTCAAATACAGCCTGAATTTTGTGTATCTTTCCGCTTACTTCCTCAATTCCGCCGTCTGCTATCAGCTTGCCTTCGTGAAGCAGGGAAATATGGTCGCACATATCTTCGATTTCCCTCAGGTTATGTGAGGCGATTATAACCGTCATCCCGTATTTTTCGGTACTGTCGATTATAATGTTTGAAAGCGTTTTGCGCATTACAACATCAAGTCCGTCAAACGCCTCGTCTAAAAGCAGATAACGCGGTTTTGTTGAGAGCATAAGGATTAGTGCCGCTTGCCTTCTCATACCCTTTGAAAAGGTTGAAAGTCGGGCGCTTTCATTAAGTGGGAATACGCTTAAAAGGTATTTGTATGTGTCAATATCAAAGTTTTTATATGTGCTCTTGTAAAAGCTCGCCATTTCCTTTAAATTTGACTGTGGTAAGAAATATGGTGTGTCACCTAAAAAGGCTATC
>JAFXNY010000163.1 GCA_017529165.1 Clostridia bacterium | reverse complement strand
TATATACCGCTCGGTGGCAACAGAGGAACCAAGGTGCGCACGGCGCTTAATCTGCTTGCGGTTTGGGCGCTTACAGGACTTTGGCACGGCGCGTCGTGGAATTTCGTGCTTTGGGGACTTTACTTCTTTATCTTCATTTGTCTTGAAAAGCTGTTTTTAAGCAAGTCGCTTGAAAAGAACACGCATTTATCACACATCTATCTTTGTTTTGTGGTATTCTTCGGTTGGGTTTTATTTAAGTTTACTTCTCTTTCCGAAATAGGACTGGCGCTTAAAGGTATGTTCGGCCTTAATTCAAACGGTTTTATAAACTTTGAAAGCGGCGCGATAATAAAATCAAACATATTTGTTTTGCTGTTTTCTGCTTTGGTTTCAACCCCGGTAGCCAAACGCGCAGGTGAAGTAATACAGTTTACATTTATAAACAGAAAATGGGCAAAAATTCTCTACTCGGCAGGCAGGATAGCTCTTCCCTTAATTCTTTTCCTGCTTTCTACCGCCGCGCTCATAGGCGATAGCTATAATCCGTTTTTATATTTCAGATTTTAATTTAATTCTATTTAAAGGCAGGTGAAAGGGATGGAAAATATTTCTAATGACACTGAAAAGCAACCTGAAAGCTCTGAGCAGATTTTGTTAAAGGGATTAAGATTTCAGCGAATAATAAATATTACTATGGTGCGGATTTTCTTCGTGCTTTGGATATCCGTTTCACTGATAGCCTTAGTGCCGACTATATGCCCCACATTTTCCGTAACCGAGAAGAGAGAGCTTCACAAGTTTCCGAAGTTTTCTTTCGCGGCGCTGGCTTCGGGCGATTATTTTGACGATATAGGGCTTTGGTATTCGGATACCTTTCCGCTAAGGGATGGCTTTGCCGGCATAAACGGAAGGCTTAAAAATATGTTCGGCATAGGCAGTGTAGAGATACACGGCGAGGCGGTACCTGCAAACGCACAAACCGAAGAGGATAATTCTTCAAATCAAAATGTGAGTGAAGCTCAACCGGAAAATGCTCAAAACGAGAATGATGTTGTAATAGAAAAAATCGGTGCTATGGCGATAATAGGCAACTCCGGATATGAATATTATAATTTTAACAAGGAAGCCACCGATACCTACATAGCCTCTGTAAATCGTGCGGCTGATACGCTCGCAGGCAGAGTGCGAGTGTTTAATACCGTAGTTCCTACAAGTATCGCCGTTACGCTTGATGAAAACACGGCATCAAAAATTAACTCTTCCGACCAAAAGTCAGCTATCGATTATATCTACTCGAATTTTTCCCAAAATGTTATATCGGTAGATTGCCTAAACACCCTTAAAAAGCACAAAGACGAGTACATTTATTTCCGCACCGACCATCACTGGACGGCTCACGGTGCATATTATTGTTACCGCAATCTTATGAAGGCGGCAGGGTTTAATGCGGCGGATTTATCCGCATTCACGGAATATAAGTTTGAGGGCTTTTTAGGCTCGTTTTATGCCACCTCAAAGATGAATCCGAAGCTATCCTCC
>JAFXNY010000162.1 GCA_017529165.1 Clostridia bacterium | reverse complement strand
GCGTTAAATATTTACAGGTTTCAACCGATGAGGTTTACGGCAGTTTAGGAGAAACCGGATATTTTACCGAAACTACTCCCCTTGACCCTCATTCCCCCTATTCCTCTTCAAAAGCGGCGGCGGACTTTTTTGTTAAGGCTTTTGGGGACACATACAAGTTTCCGATAAACATTACCCGTTGTTCAAATAATTACGGCCCGTTCCAATTCCCCGAAAAGCTGATCCCTCTTATAATGAACAACACTTTAGCACATAAGGACCTCCCTGTTTACGGAGACGGTATGCAGATAAGAGACTGGCTGTATGTTGAAGACCACTGCAAAGCCATTGATACGGTAATAAGAAACGGCAGACTCGGTGAGGTATATAATGTGGGCGGACACAATGAAAAGCCGAATATTTTTATTGTTAAATCAATAATTGAATATATTAAAGAAAATGTTGACGGTGCCGTGGGTGAGCATATGATTAAGCATGTCACCGACCGTAAAGGCCATGACCGCCGTTACGGAATTGACCCCACAAAGATAAAAGACGAGCTCGGCTGGTACCCTGAAACCTGCTTTGAGGTTGGTATTAAGAAAACGCTTAAATGGTATTTAGAGCATCTTGATTGGATGAAAAATGTTGTAAGCGGTGACTATCAAAAATACTACGATAAAATGTACTCTGCAAAAAAGGAGATTTGACTGTGGGAAAGTTTAATTTTATAAAAACCTCTATTGACGGTGTTATTATTGTAGAGCCCACAGCCTACGGCGATTCAAGAGGCTATTTTATGGAAACATATCAAAAGCATGACTTCTATGACGGAGGAATTAAGGTAGATTTTGTTCAGGACAATCAGTCTATGTCCACAAAAGGAGTGCTAAGGGGTCTTCACTTTCAAAAGCAATATAGCCAATCGAAGCTTGTGCGCTGTATTAAAGGCGAGGTTTTTGATGTTGCAGTTGACCTGCGTGAGGGCTCGCCGACATTCGGCAAATGGGAGGGCGTTATCCTTTCAGCCGAAAATAAGCGGCAATTCTTTATTCCTAAAAACTTTGCTCACGGATTTTTAGTGCTGTCTGACGAGGCGGAGTTTGTGTATAAGGTAGATGATTACTATCATCCAAACGACGAGGGCGGTCTTATGTGGAATGATAAGGATATCGGCATAAAGTGGCCTATAAGCGAAGGCTTTGAAGTTAAACTATCCGATAAAGATAAAATACATCCTCCGTTTAGTGAGTACAAAAAATAAAATAAATAAACACCTCTTTCTTTGGCAACAATAGCCTTAAGGGAGGTGTTTTTTTATGCAGAGTAGTTCTTCAAACTTTATTAAAGGTATGGGTGCCGGAATGGTTGCCGGTGCCGCCGCCGTTGTTGTAGGAAAGATGATTATGCAGGACAAGCACAACATAACAAAAGGCTCTACAAAGCTAATTAAAGCTATGGGAGAAATAGTTGACGGCGTTCAAACTATGTTTAAGTAACAAAAAACAGACCTATGATTATCATAGGTCTGTAATCTTATAAACCATTATTTTGAAAGCTGACGCTTTGCGCCAAACAATACTGCACCTGCCGCAAGCATAGCAATAGCGATGTACATAACATTCAAATCGCCGTGCTTAGGTGACTTATCCGGCTTAGTGCCCGGAACAGTGCTTGCGCTGAGCGGATCGGTAATAGTACCGCCGTAGTTGCCGCAAACAGCAAGTCTGTTAATAGACTTGATTACCAATGTTTTGCTCTTAAGATTGCCACTTACAACAGTGTAATCAACACCCGCTTTAGCAGCAGTAGCTTTCAATGCACCAGAAGTACCTGCAACATTTCTTAATACATAAATACTCCAGCTATTAAAGGTACCATATGTTTTTTCATTTGCAACAACAGTAACTGTGTTATCCGGTGCAACCTCAACAAAAGTATCAACAGGGAAAGATGCACTGGTATCACCTGTCTGCTTTGAGGCATCGCCCTTTCTTACAATAACATTATTTTCAGGGCTTCCCGCTGCCATAGCAGAAACTGAAAGCGTGAGTGCCAAGCATACGCAAAGAACGATTGCTAATACCTTTTTCATTATTAAAACCTCCGAAGATAATTTTAGTTATACTTAATTATACATTGCAAAAATAAAAAAGTAAAGTGTTTTTTTTAGTTTTTCCTTAATTTTGTTGAATAAAACATTAAATTGTGGTAAAATCTATCTGTTTTAAGATTTGTTGGAGGTATTTATCTTGCAATTTCGTGATGAAATACTGCGCCGGAGGACATTTGCGATAATATCACACCCTGACGCAGGAAAAACAACGCTTACTGAAAAGCTACTCCTTTACGGAGGCGCCATACAAACAGCAGGCTCGGTTAAAGGCAAAGCCACGGCAAAGCACGCTGTTTCGGACTGGATGGAACTCGAAAAGCAAAGAGGTATTTCTATAACCTCATCCGTTATGCAATTCCAGTATGACGGCTTTTGCATAAACATACTTGATACACCGGGCCACCAGGATTTCTCGGAGGACACCTACCGTACCCTTATGGCAGCTGATAGTGTTGTTATGGTTATAGATGCGGCAAAGGGTATTGAGCCGCAAACGAGAAAGCTTTTTAAGGTTACGGCTATGCGCCATATACCCATATTTACATTTATAAACAAGCTTGACCGTGATGCACGGGACCCATTTGAGCTTTTAGATGAGCTTGAAAAAGAGTTTGGTATCGGCACATATCCTATAAACTGGCCGATAGGAAGCGGTGTTGACTTTAAGGGCGTTTTTGATAGGGATAAACGGCAGATTTTAGCCTTTGGAGATATGCACAAGGGACAGATGAAGCTTGATGCGGTGCGTTGCGATATAACCGATACTGAAAAGCTTGACAGTCTAATAGGAGAGTATGCTCGGCGAGAGCTTGTAGACCAAATTGAGCTTTTAGACGGAGCAAGCTTTGATTTCGATTTAGAAAAAGTGAGATGCGGAAAGCTTACCCCCGTTTTCTTTGGCTCTGCGCTTACTAATTTCGGTGTACAGCCATTCCTCGAAAACTTCCTTAAGATGACTACTCCTCCGCTACTTAGAGCGACAAAATCAGGTGAAATAACCCCTGAAGACGAGCATTTTTCCGCCTTCGTATTCAAAATACAGGCAAATATGAACAAGGCACACCGTGACCGTATGACCTTTATGCGTATATGCTCCGGCAAGTTCCAGCGAGATAAAGAATATTTGCATGTTCAGTCCGGCAAGACACTAAGACTTTCACAACCCCAACAAATGATGGCGGATAACCGGCAGATAATAAATGAAGCCTATGCCGGCGATATAATAGGTGTGTTTGACCCCGGTATTTTCTCAATAGGCGATACCGTTTGTGACAAGGCAAAAAAAGTGCAGTTTGAGGGAATACCCACATTTGCCCCCGAGCATTTTGCGGTAATTGAACACAAGGACAGCCTTAAAAGAAAGCAGTTTGTAAAGGGTGTAGAGCAAATAGCACAGGAGGGCGCAATACAAATATTCCACGAGCCTAATACCGGTATGGAGCGAGTAATAGTAGGCGTTGTGGGAGTGCTCCAGTTTGAAGTGCTCGAATACAGGCTTAAAAATGAGTACGGTGTTGAGGTAATAAGAAATAATATGCCCTACCAGTTTATACGCTGGATAAAGGGAGATAATATCGATGTTAAAAGCCTTAACATAACCTCCGATACAAAGTGGGTACAAGATTTCAAGGGCAACAATCTGCTTATCTTTACAAGCGAATGGAATATAAACTGGGCACTCGAAAAGAATAACGGTCTGATACTCGAAGAGTTCAGCCGAGAATAGGTGAAAATATGAAAACAGCAGTTATAACGGGCGCTTCTTCCGGACTAGGCTACGAGTTTGTAAAAGCAGTTTTAGAAAACCGAAAAGAAATCGAAACAATTATAGTTATAGCGAGAAGAGAAGACCGATTAAAAGAGCTAAAAAGCAAATACGGAGATATTATATATCCTCTCCCGCTTGACCTTAAAAGCAATAGTTCCTATGAAACTCTAAAAGAAACGCTTACAAAGCAAGGCTCCGATATTGTGCTTTTAATAAACAATGCCGGTTTTGGGAAGTTAGGCTTCTTTGAGGAAATATCTACCACAGACAATGCAGATATGGTAAGGCTTAACTGTGAGGCCGTAACTGCCGTTACCGGTATATGCCTGCCGTTTATGAAAGAAAAAGCAGAGATTATTAACACCTGCTCTATAGCCTCCTTTGCGCCAAATATCAGAATGGCAACATACAGCTCAACAAAGGCATATATTATGAGCCTTTCGAGGGCACTGCGAGAAGAGCTAAAGTATAAACACATCAATGTTCTTGCCTGTTGCCCGGGGCCTATGGATACCGAGTTTTTGCCTGTGGCAAACATAAATAAGGGCGCAAGCCACACATTTGACACTCTGCCGAGAGTAAATGTTAAAGAAATGGCAGAAAAAACTCTTAAGGCTTCAGGAAAGGAAAAAGCGGTTTATACGAACAAGCTTTTTTACAAGTTTTATAGGCTTGTCGCAAAAATATTACCGCACTCTATAGTTATGAAAATGGCAAAAACTTAAAAAACGAACCCCGCGGGGTTCGTTTTTTTATTCTTCTGTTGTTTCTTTTAACTTATTAAGCTTATCTATACAGTTTTTGCATACGACATGGCCGTCAAGCTCTACGCTATCGGCTATGTTTTTGCAAAAAATGCAGGTTGGCTGATATTTGCGGAGAATTACGCTGTCGCCCTCCATATAAATCTCAAAGCTGTCAACATCGTTTTTTACATCGAGCTGTGCCCTGATTTCTTTGGGTATTACCACCCTGCCCATTTTATCAACTGCTCTTACCATTCCGGTTGACCTCATAATTCACACTCTCCTTTTATAGACCAATCAATAGGTGATTGACCGCTGTTTATTAAGATTTCATTTGCCCTCGAAAAATGCTTGCACCCGAAAAAACCGCCATAAGCAGAGAGCGGACTCGGATGAACGCTTACAAGCTTTTTATGGTTTTCATTTGTTATAATTTCTGCCTTTTTTCTGGCAGAAGCACCCCACAAAAGAAATACCACCGGCGTCTGTTTCCTGTTAAGCTCGGAAATTACCCTATCGGTAAAAATCTCCCAGCCCTTGCCTTTATGGCTGTTCGCCTGACCCTCACGGACTGTAAGCACCGAATTAAGCATAAGCACGCCTTGCTTTGCCCAAGAGATTAAGTATCCGTAATGAGGCGGAATATTTATTCCCAAATTGTCTTTAAGCTCTGTAAAAATATTTTTAAGTGAGGGCGGAGGTTCTATGCCCGGCTTTACCGAAAAGCAAAGACCGTGCGCCTGACCGGCACCGTGATACGGGTCCTGCCCTATTATTACAACCTTTGTATCTTCAAATGAGGTTAATTTAAGGGCGCTGAATATATCATACATATCGGGGTAAATGTTATAGCGGGAATACTCGTTTTTGAGAAACAAACGCAATTGTTTATAGTAGGACCTCTCGAACTCGTCTTTTAATATATCGTCCCAATCATTTCCGATATTAACCATATGTTCTCCTATATGTTATCGTAAACTTCAATAATACCGCTCGAATGATAAATTGACGGTGTTACCATAACCGAAAAGCCTCTACCGGCATCGCACTGCCACTCTACTGATTTACGGCGAGGAACCGCACAGGAAGCGAGCAGCATCATAATAGCTCCGCCGTGCATTATTACTCCGGCACTTGACGCACCGTTTTTCATCATATCCTCAACTACTATGCGAAAACCTAAAGCCAAACGCTTTATAAAGTTTTCACTACTTTCTCCGCCTGGTGCTTCGGCGATTTTGCCGGAGGTCCAAAGAAGGAAGTTTTCATCTTTTTCAAGCTCCTTTGCGGTTTTCCCCTCAAACTCTCCGAAATCGTATTCACTAAACTCGTCCACTACCTTGTAATCGGTATCGGGATATAAAATATTAGCAGTTTCTCTGCAACGAAGCAAAGGCGAAGTATAAAGGCACTGGATATCTGGATAATCTACAGTATCCCTTAACATACGCAGTTCGTCTATGCCGCTGCTATTTAGCGGCATATCAGTACGGTTTCCTATATACTGACCTTTAATATTTGCCTCGGTAAGCCCTTGGCGGATAAGATGTATCTTATATGTCTTCATACAAAAGCTCCGTTATAATACTGTTAGAAAGTAGCATTCCTCTATCGGTAAGATAGATTTTGCTGTCCTTAATATTCAAAAGACCTGCCTTTTCAAAAGCTGGTGTCCTTTTAAGCTGAACATCTGATAAAAGTGATGTTGGCACACCGTCATTTGTGCGAAGACCTAACATTATACGCTCTGTTTTACCTCCGCCGGTACCGTCACTTACAGGGTCGTTTCCCTTAATAAACGCTTTAATATCCCTCGGATAATAAAATCTTTTGCCCGAAATAAACGAGTGAGCAGACGGACCTATGCCTAAATACTCTAAGTCCCGCCAATACTTAAGATTATGCCGACTCTTTAGGTTTCTTTTCGCAAAGCTCGATATTTCGTAATGCTCATAGCCTATTGCTTCAAGCTCACTGCAAAGAGTAAGGTACTGTTTAGCCGCTTGGTCTTCATCCGGCAAATTAAGACTGCTTTGTCTAATATAAAATGCGGTGTTTTCCTCTATTTTAAGCATATATGCAGATATATGCTCTGGGTTTAGAGACAGTATAAAATCTATATCCTCTTTAAGCGTTACACGATTGCTATCCGGCAAGGCAATCATTATATCTACCGATATGTTATCAAAACCTAACTGCCTTGCAAGGTTTACCGCCTGCTTGCAGTCCTCTGCCGTATGCGTTCTGCCAAGTGCTTTAAGACGGCTATTATCCCCCGCCTGCACACCGAAAGAAAGGCGGTTTACACCGCTTTCTTTTGCCGAGGGTAAAAACTCAAGGCAGTTATTCGGGTTACATTCGGCGGTTATCTCAGCACTTTCACTGACATTAAAGCTTTCTTTAATAACCGACATAAGCGGAATTATGTCTTCCCCTAAAATCGAGGGGGTTCCTCCGCCAAAATAAACCGTATCTACACTGCGGTTTATTTTTTTGCCCCACGCTTTTATCTCACGGAAAAGTGCCGAAAGGAAGTCTTCATATACCTTTTTATTAAAACACGCCGAATAAAAATCGCAGTAAAGGCACTTTTTATTGCAAAACGGTATGTGGATATAAAGCCCTATGCTATCAGGCAAGTATTTCACCCATAACCGTGCCTTTTATAGCGGCGGCATTTGATTCATCGGTATCTATATGCATAGCAAGCGCATAATTTTCACTAACTCTTACTACCACATCATCAAATATAAGCGCTCTGCCCTCTGTAGGTATTTTAACGCTTACTATCTGCTTATCGCTAAGGCCGTATTTTTGGGCATCCTCAGGTGTTGCGTGGATATGCCTTTTAGCGGCAATTACGCCCTCTTTGAGTTCAACTTCACCGCAAGGACCTACGAGCTTGCAAACTCCCGAGCCCTTTGTGTCTCCAGACTCGCGAATTGGTGCTACTGCGCCTATTGTGCGAGCGTCTGTGAGCGACAACTCAACCTGGTCTGCCGGACGGCAAGGGCCTAAAATAGAAGCTTTAAGCGAGCCCTTTTCGCCAACAATAGTTACCTTTTCTTCGCAGGCAAACTGACCCGGTTGTGATAAATCTTTTTTATTTGTAAGCGTGTGACCTGCCCCGAAAAGTATTTCGAGCGTTTCCTTAGTTACATGAACATGGCGAGCAGATACTTCAACTAATACTTCTTTTTTCATTTTTATTACTTCCTTTTTGATAATTGTTTATTTCTTAAGAGATATAGCCTTTTTGGCTTTTTCTACTATATTTACAGCTCTAAGGCCAAACTCATCCAAAAGCTTTGCCGCAGGACCTGAGAAACCAAATCTATCATAAACACCGAGCTTTACTATCGGTACCGGATAAACCTCTGTTAGTGTTTCAGCCACGGCACTGCCGAGTCCGCCTATTACGGAATGTTCTTCGGCGGTAACGATAGCGCCTGTTTCTTTAGCGGCATTTATTACAGCCTCGGTATCAAGAGGTTTAATTGTTGCCATATTGATAATGCGTGCCGATATACCCTCGCTCTTTAACATTTCATATGCTTTAAGCGCTTCGTCAACCATAAGTCCGGTAGCAATTATTGTAACATCCTTGCCGTCACGCAAAATATTGGCTTTCCCTATCTTAAACTCGTAAGATTCATCAAACACTACCGGCACTGCATATCTGCCAAACCGCATATAAACGGGACCGTCATGTTCTATAGCAGCATAAACCGCCTTTTTTGCCTCAACCGCATCGGCAGGGTTAATTATTGTAATATTAGGCAGTGTACGCATAATAGCAATATCTTCTAGGCACTGGTGGGTAGCGCCGTCCTCCCCTACCGATATGCCTGCGTGAGTAGCGCCGATTATTACAGGAAGTCCCGGATAGCAAATAGAGTTTCTTATCTGCTCAAAGGCTCTGCCTGATGCAAACATAGCAAATGAGCTTACAAAAACTCTCTTGCCTGTCGCAGCAATGCCTGCCGCTATACCCATCATATTTTGTTCCGCTATACCGCAATTATAAAATCTATCAGGAAATGCTGCTTTGAACTTGCCGGTCTGCGTTGCGGCGGCAAGGTCTGCATCCATTACTAAAAAATCTTCTCTAATGCCACCGAGTTCTACTAATGCCTCACCATAGCCTACACGGGTTGCAATAGTTTTTACATCTGCCATTTTTGTTTCCCCCTTAAAATGCCGCAAGGGCGGTTTCAAGCTCTTTTATCGCCTGTGCGTATTGTTCGTCATTTGGCGCCGTACCGTGCCAGCCGACTGCGTTTTCCATGTATGATACGCCCTTGCCCTTTACGGTATTTGCAATAATGGCAACCGGTTTATCACTATTTTTAGCCTTATTCAAAGCATCTTCAATCTGTTCGAAGTCGTGACCGTCAATTTCTATTGTATCCCATCCGAACGCCTCAAACTTTTTATCTACAGGGCGTGCAGAATTGACTTCGTCTATTGTACCGTCTATCTGAAGTCCGTTAAGGTCAACAAAAACAGTAAGATTTGAAAGCTTTTTATTGGCAGCAAACATAGCCGCTTCCCAAACCTGACCCTCTTCTATTTCGCCGTCTCCGAGTATTGCATAAACACGGTAATTAAACCCAAAATGTTTAGCGCTAAGCGCCATACCTACCGCTGCCGATATACCCTGACCGAGAGAGCCTGTGGACATATCAACTCCGGGTGTGTTTTTCATATCCGGGTGTCCTTGCAAAAAAGAGCCTATGTGGCGGAGATTAAATAGTTCATCAGGACTAAAAAATCCACGCTCTGCCAGAGTAGCATAAAGTGCCGGCGCCGCATGCCCCTTTGAAAGTACAAATCTGTCTCTACCCGGGTCTTTTGGGTTTTTAGGGTCTATATTCATTTCCTTAAAATAAAGGTATGTAAGAATATCCGCACTTGATAACGAGCCGCCCGGGTGACCCGACTTGCCCGCATGAACGCCGTGAATAATTCCTATCCTCACCATGCACGCTGTTTTTTCAAGGTTTAGCTTTGTTTGCTTGTCCATCTTAAAAAATCTCCTCCAAATATTCAATAAAATCTGCAACTGCACCGTTTGCCGCAGAACCTACGACAGTAGAAGCCGTCTCTTTCACATCTTCGGGCGCCTCACACGGCACCGCACTGATATCAGCACTTTTTAACATTTCAATATCGTTGTAATAATCGCCTATTGCAAAATAGCCGCCGTTTTTAATCTTTAGCATTCGGCACAAATCTTTAAGCGCCGCCGCTTTAGAAACTCCCTTGGGCATTTGCTCTACATAGTTTTGTTTTACGCCGTTTATAGTGGCGCTTGTATCGTAAAAAACGCTTACTTCCTTATACCCTTCGGCAATGCGGTGAACCGCATCCCTCTGTTTTTCATTCTCAATAAAGTAGATAATCTTATTTATCTTTTCTTGCACAATTTCTTTAAGACTTACAAACTGTGCCTGCATACTTTCGTACTGTTCGTGCAAATCGGACATCAAACTTCTAAAAGGCACAAGCACCTTATCCGCCGTGTGAACTTCCACACCAATCCCAACTGTATTTATAACCGTTTCTGCCATTTGAAGAACTTCGTTTGAAAGCAGCTTTTGTGAAATTGCTTTATTGTTTTGAAAATCATATATTACACAACCATTTGAAAGAACGGACGGCGATATACATTTGATTTTTTCTGTTACATCACTGATTGCCTGTACCGTTCTGCCGGTTGAAAGTGAAAACGCACCGCCCTTACTTACAAACTCTTCTATTTTTCTGATATTTCTTTCGGGTAAGAGTTTATCATAAATCAGCGTTCCGTCTATATCACAGGCTAAAAGGCACCCGTCAAATCTTCCCATTTTTACGGCATACCTCCAAAAAATCTGTAAAATACCCCGGCAAACCGCTTTCAAACTCAAGATGTTCACTCGTTCTCGGATGAATAAAGCCTATCCTCTTAGCGTGCAAGCACTGCCCGTTAAGGCTTTTAATAACTTTTTTAGGACCGTAAACATCGTCTCCTGCCAGAGGATGCCCGATGTAAGACATATGCACCCTTATCTGATGTGTTCTGCCGGTCTCGAGCCTACATCTCATATGCGTAAAATTGCCGAAACGCTCTAAAACTCTGAAATGCGTTACGGCTACCTTTGAGTTTTTATCGGTTACTGCCATTTGCTTGCGCTTTACAGGATGCCTGCCAATAGGGGCGTTTATTGTGCCCTCGTCCTCTTTTATGTTACCGTAAACTACCGCTTCATACTCACGGTCTAAAGAATGCTCTTTTATCTGTGCCGCCAAAAAATTATGTGCATAATCATTTTTAGCCACTATTAACAGTCCGCTTGTGTTTTTATCTATCCTATGAAGTATCCCCGGACGCATTACACCGCCTATCCCTGAAAGACTATTGGGGCAGTGGTAAAGCACGGCATTTACAAGCGTGTTCTGATAATTACCTGCAGCAGGATGAACTACCATTCCCTTTGGCTTATTAACAACTAAAAGGTCGCTATCCTCATAAACAATATCGAGGCTTATGTTTTGGGGTTCTGCTTTATAAGGCTTAACCTGAGGCAAAACAACCGAAATCTTATCGCCAATATGCACCTTTAAGCTTTTGGTGGCGATTTTTCCGTTAACCTTAGCATATCCGTCCTCTATTAAAGAGGCGGCCCGTGTTCGGCTTAGAGATAAAACCTCCGATATAAAGACATCAAGTCGACTTGGTTTATCGCCTATAAAATCAAATGTATTATTGCTCATCACTTTTTGTGTCTTCTACACTTTTGCCGGTTTTCCTTTTCTGGTCACGGTACAAATCTAAAATAAAATAGATAATAAGAAGTACTGCGCCTATAACTATTGCACAATCGGCAAGATTAAACACCGGAAAATCAGGCCAAAAGGTAAAATGCAGAAAATCAACTACCGAACCGCCTTTAAAAACCCTATCAATCATATTTCCGATTCCGCCCGAAAGCACCAAAATCATAGCCCAAAGAAGAATCTTGTTCTTTGTTCCGTATTTAAGTATAAGAGCAATGCAAACGAGCATAACCACCGTAGTTATACCTATAAGTAACCACGTACGGTCAGAAAGCATTCCCCAGGCGGCGCCTGTGTTTCTGACATAGGTGATATCTATTAGTTTGGGAATAAATGTGTGCGATTCGGCAAGGGTATAATTTGTGATTATTAAATATTTTGTATATTGGTCAGCGCCAATTACAAACAATCCCACTACCGCCGCAATTATATAAGCTATCACTGCTATCTCTCCGTTATTCTTCCTCTTTATAGTCACTTACCGCATTGACAACAAACCCCTGCGGTTTATCAACTTCTTTCGGCTGTGCCGCCTGTGTTATTTCTTCTATTATGCTTATATCTTCATCCGCTTTTGCCTCTATAGGTTTAGCTTCGATTTCTTTAATAAAGCTTTCTCTATCCGAAAGGTCATCTACATTAAAATCTACCGCCGCCGCTATTTCTTCGGGGCTTGTAGGAATACTATCGGGTATTTTGGATATAAGCTCAAGCTGTTTTTTATACTTATCCATAATCTCGGCCTTAAAAGCGGCTGTTTCGAGCTTTAATCTGTTGTAAAGGTCGGTTTGCTTTTTAACCGTCTTTTCTACCGACTGTGAAATCTTATCTCTGTTTTCTTTGGCCTCGTCAATTATCTTATCAAGTGCATCACGAGCAATCTTTTTACGCTCTTGTGCCTTTTGCTCAAATGTACCCGAAAGCTCTTTCTCGCGGTTTTTAAGAACCTCTAAGTTGGCTTTCGCTTCATCAATTATTGCATTGCTCTTTTCTTTTGCTTCTGCAACAATTTTATCGGCAAGCTTTTGAGCGCTTATTAGAACATTTTGAATACTGCCTTCACTGCTCTTGTTTTCGGCAAGCTGAGTTTCGAGCTCGTGAATCTTGGTATTGGCATCCCTTAGTGTACGCTCGTACGCTTCATAATCGGCCTCAACCTTATCAAGAAATACATCTACTTCTTCACGGCGGTATCCGTTTACCTGCTTTGAAAATGTAACGCCTCTTACATCCTTTGCACTTAGCATAATTATTCCTCCTATAAGCGCAGAAATCTATCCCGGTTTCTACTAAAAATATATTTTGCTCTGGTCAAAGTCATCAAGCGAAACTTCGCCGGCAACACCCACGCCGTGCGCCGCAATTAAGAAGGTGTTTTTTGCAACCTTTTTCATATTTCCGCCGTTTGCATATGTAGCGCCGCTTAAAAAGTCCACCATTCTGCGTGCAACCTCGCTTGATGCATCTTCAAGATTGAGTACAACCGTTTTGCCTGCGTTAAGATGGTCCGCAACAGACGGCATATCATCAAACCTATCAGGTTTTACAAGTACTACCTGCACTTGATGTGCCGGCTGTGTGGCATTCGCCTTTGATTTTATAAGACGGGGTTCACGCCTTGTAGTCTGCTCTTCCCTTGCAGGTTTTTGCTCCTCTGCCTCTTCCATAACAGACTCGTTTTCATACTCATCGTCATCCGGAATTGTCATAATGTTTTTAATACTGTCCCAAAGTCCCATTAATAAAACACCCTTTCGTGTAATTTTGACTAATTAAATGTTATAATTTCTTTTGCCGAAAAGTGCGGTACCGAGTCTTATAAGATTAGCTCCGCACTCGATTGCCGCCTTATAATCATCCGACATACCCATAGATAAAATATTTATATTACTATTATCTATTTTTTGACCCTTAATGTCAATAAACAGTTTGTAAAGCATATCAAAAAACTTGATGTTATCCTCCGGTTTTTCGCAAATAGGAGGAATTGCCATAAGCCCCCGCACCCTTATACCATCGAGTGTGGCAATTTTTGCTATATTTTCGCACACCTCTTCTATTTCAAAACCGTATTTACTATCCTGCTTGCCGACATTTACTTCAACTAAAATATCGCTTGTAATACCTTTTTTTACAGACTGTTTTGAAATCTCTTCTGCTAAATGATACGAATCTACCGAATGTATAAGCTCAACCTTGCCTACAATATCTTTAACCTTGTTTGTCTGCAAATGGCCAATAAAATGCTTATGAACCGGCAGATAATCTTTATCCTTGCTTAAAAACTCCTGAACCCTGTTTTCGCCAATGTATTTTATACCACTCTTAATAGCGTGATTTATAACACCTATATCAACTGTTTTTGTAGCGGCAAGCAGGGCTATATCCTGTGGGTCCCTTCCCGATTTAACCGCGGCCTCAGCAATTCCCGAAAGCACTCTTTTATAGTTTTCATCAAATATCTCAACCGACGATTTTCCCATCATAAAGTCCCTTTCCTTTAACCACTACTTCATCGTAAAGACGAAGCACCGTATCCTCGCTACGCTTTTGTTCGCAAATTATAAAATCTTCTGTGCTGTAAATAACATTTACCGGCACAAACTTAAGCTTAAGTCCCGAAACGGTATATACGCCGGTTACGCCGTCAACAACCCTTAAATCTTTCTTTGAAAGCCGGAGCCCTTTATATGTTTTGTTGACAATAGTTATTTCTCCCTCTCTGATTGAACTAAGCTCTCCGTTTAACTGCTGGCAGGAAAAAATCACTACGGCGCTATCCGAGTTATCCGACATATTTATACACTCTACGGTAACACTCAGCTGCGGCGCCGATTTTACCGTAGTTTTTATAATCACGCTATCGCCCTGCTTATATTTAAGGCTATCGTTTATTCCCATTTTTGCTGCAATATACCACTCATAATCTGAAACAATTTTGCCGATTGCATTTTGGGGGACCTCCGCCGGCGAAATACTGCTTAAAAACTCGGGGGTAATCGCAGTCATATCGCCTGCCGTGAGCACCTGCTCGTACCCATCGGTAGAAGAAACAAAATATCCGGATGTATCGGCAATAACTCTGCCGGTAGGCGCCGGTATTGAAGCCTTTAAGCTGTTTAATTCTTCACTCAGCGCCGCCTTGGTAGCTGTAAAATCGGTGAGCTCTCCGGTTAACATCTGCCTGCGGTTTATATTTGTAATAAGTTGTTCTGAAATCTGTGCCGTAGTGGAAAAGTCACCCGATGCACACGACCTTATTACTTCATTAAGAGAACCTGACACTTTGCCGTTTACCATTTCCATATCGGCGGCCTGAACATTATTGTATTCCTCTATTTGAGTAATATTTTGAAGCTCGCTTTCCACTGCGTGCATACGGCTGATTTTGCCCGATACTGATGCATCGGAATAAATCTCCGCTATAGTTCCGCCTTTAGCGGCACGGGTGCCATCGGTAGTTATATAGTGCAGTGCTCCCGAAGCCGAGTTTGTTATAATCTTTTCGTTTCTTATTACCACACCGTGCGCCGATATGCCCGATACGACCTCAAAATATTCCGCCGTTTCGGTGGAAATAGGTTTGTAAAAAGCAGAATAGAGCTGGTGCACAAGAAAAACAATTAACAAAAGCCCTAAAAATATCTTAAGCCCTAAATGCTCTCGCACGGCTCTATCCCTCTCTTTCTATGATTTTTAACGCCTCACCGAAAATATCGGGGTTTTTGTCTTTTAATATCCAATTTATGCGGCTGTCTTTATTAAACCAGGTAAGCTGTCTTTTGGCATATCTTCTTGTTGCTCTTTTAAGACCTTCTATTGCTTCTTCGAGAGTCTGCTCACCCTTAAAGTACCCAAAAAACTCTTTATGCCCTATCGCCTGCACAGCACCGCCGCCATTCTCTCGCTTAAAGGCAATTTTAGCCTCTTCTACAAGACCTCTTTGTACCATTGTATCTACCCGCTTATTTATCCTGTCATAAAGCTTTTGGCGGTCAGCAAAGTTTATCCCTATGATTATCGGCGTAAACTCTGGGGGAGATAATTTAGAGCGCCTGTTTTGCTCGGTTTTGGTAATGCCCGATGTTTCGTATATTTCGAGCGCCCTTATTATCCTGCGGCGGTCATTTACACTTAATTTTTCTGCCGCCGTATAGTCAATTTTTCTTAAACGCTCAAGCATTGCTTCCCCGCCTAAACGCTCAAACTCACTATCTAATCTTTCTCTTACTAAGTAGTCTGTTTTTACCGGCAAAAACTGTACATTATCGGTTAGTGCATTTATATAAAGACCTGTGCCGCCGGCTACAATAGGCGTTTTACCGGCACTTATGCTTTTTTTAATTTCCCCTCGTGCCATATCGGCATAATCAGAAACGCTAAACTGCGTGCCGTAAGGCAGAAACTCTAAAAGCTTATGCTCTACGCCCTGCATTTCACTTTCATCCGGCGCCGCAGAGGCAATATGCATACCCCGATATATCTGCATTGAATCAGCCGATATCACAGGGGATGAAAACTTATGAGCTAGCTTTACCGCCAAATCCGATTTTCCTGAAGCAGTAGGGCCTACAACAAACACAACTCTACTCATTGTATCCTACCAAACCGCTTTTCAAGCTCTCTTTTTTTAAGCTCTATCGCTACGGGTCTTCCGTGAGGGCAATAAAGGATATCGTTATTCTCTAATACCCTTTTTGCAAGCGTTAAAAGCTCTTCCTTTGAAGAAATATATCCTGCCTTTGTCGCCGCTTTGCAAGCTACGGTATGGAGAATGTCGTCTATAAGCGATATATCACCGCTATCGCCCGACAAAAGATTTTCTGCCGCTTCGATTATTATATCGCTTACATCTTCTTTTGAAAGCGCCGCCGGAACAGCCCTTACTATGACCGTCTCATTGCCGAAATCTTCAACCTCTATGCCGGCTTTAAGCAATGTTTCTCCGTTTTCTAAAATTGCAGAGTACTGCCTATCGGACAAGTGAACGCTAACAGGCGCTAAAAGGGCTTGGCTTTCTATCTCAGTTTCAGTTTTAAGTTTATTGAATAGTATTCTCTCGTGGCACGCATGCTTATCGAGAATAAATATGCTCTCGCCTCTTTGAACAATTATGTAGGTATTAAACGCCTCGCCTATTAAAATAACACCGTCAGTTATCGGGTTTTCATTCGGCTTCCTTTCCGGTGTAAAGCTTACGGTGTTTTCGGGCCTTGCAAAATAAGGCTTCGTTTTTTCATTATCTCGGCTATGCTCTTCGCTCTGTATATGCTTTACAAAGTCTTTTCTTAAAAAGAAAGGTATACTATCATCGTTTAGTCTGTTTTGATTAAAATCATTTTTATTGTGGTTGTCGATATCCGCCGCTATCTGCTTAAATCTGCCGGTATCCATAGTGGCAAAGAAAGTGTCTTTCGGCTTGTTTTCGAGCGATATTTGAGGTCTTGGCACAGACACCGAAAGAGCACCCTTTACCGCCGCATAAACCGCAGAGAAAACCGCCTTTTCATCCGCAAAACGCACTTCGGTTTTTGCCGGATGAACATTTACATCCACTGATTCATAAGGCATATCCACAAACAGCACAAACGCTGGAAACTTACCCACCATAATACTGTTTTTATAAGCCTGCTCTGCCGCCGCAATTACCGTTTTTGAAATTACAAGTCGGCCGTTTAAGTAGATATACTGCCCCGACCTTGACGCACGGCAGGCAAACGGAGCAGAGCAATAACCTTTTACCTTAATTGCACCGCCTCCACCGTTTACTTCAAGCAGGTCTTTACAGTACTCTTTGCCTAAAACGCCGTAAATTGCAGATTTTAATTGCCCGTCCGCCGGAGTTAAAAATATCTGTTTCCCGTCCCTTATAAACTTAAAGCATACATTCGGGTTTGATATTGCCACACGGGCAACTACTCCGGCAACCGCCGCACCCTCTGTTGCATCCTTTTTAAGAAACTTCATTCTTGCCGGTGTGTTGTAAAAAAGGTCTCTTACTATGATTGTAGTACCTTTAGGACAACCCGAATCTTCGAGTAAAACTTCTTGTCCACCCTCTATAACATAGTGGGTGCCGTATTCATGGTCGGCGGTTTTAGTGAGCATTTCCACCCTTGCCACCGCAGAAAGAGACGCCAGCGCCTCTCCTCTAAAGCCCAATGTTTTTATGCTCTCAAGGTCACGCTGTGATTTTATCTTGCTTGTAGCGTGCCGCAAAAATGCAGTTTTTACATCATCTCTTGAAATACCGCTTCCGTCATCGGTAATACGGATATAGGTAATGCCGCCACGCTCTATTTCCACAGTTATTCTTTTAGCACCGGCGTCCAGCGAGTTTTCTATCATTTCTTTTACAGCCGAAGCCGGTCTTTCCACAACCTCGCCTGCGGAGATAAGCTCGGAAAGCTCCTTTGATAAGACCTTTATTTGCGGCATATTACCCCTCCTTTTGCATGCTTACTTTAACTTCCTATATTGATTTTGCCTTGTTAGCCAAATCAAACAATGTGCTCATAGCCTCAATGGGAGTAAGCGTGTTAACATCGAGTGCTTTAAGCTCTTTTAGTATGTCATTAGCATATGCGCCCTCAAACGACATTTGAGAGTTTTCTTCTCTTACGACTTTATATGTAACTACTCCGTTTTCGAGCGTAGATTTTAGAATCTGCTTTGCACGCTTTATGACGGCTTCGGGTATTCCGCCAAGCTTTGCAACCTCTATGCCGTAACTATCATCCGCACCGCCCGGCACTATTCGCCTTAAGAACACTATATCGTCTCCACGCTTTTTAACTGCTATGTTATAGTTTTTAATACCGTCAAACTCATTCTCCAACGAGGTAAGCTCGTGATAATGAGTAGCAAAGAGCGTTTTTGCGCCGAGTGCTTTTTTATCGTTTACAAACTCAAGCACCGAGCGTGCTATAGCCATACCGTCAAAGGTTGAAGTTCCTCTGCCTATCTCATCGAAAATAATCAAGCTCTTTTTTGTTGCGTTTTTAATAATCTCGGCAACCTCGGTCATTTCAACCATAAATGTAGATTGGCCGGACGATAAATCATCCGATGCGCCCACACGGGTATAAACCGCATCGGTAATGCCTATTTGAGCGCTCTTTGCCGGAACAAACGAGCCTATCTGCGCCATAATCGTGATAATTGCTACCTGGCGCATATATGTAGATTTGCCTGCCATATTAGGACCTGTAATTATCACCGAACGATCAGTAGTGGTATTAAGAAAAGTATCGTTTGCAACAAAGGGCGTTTTTATAACCTTTTCTACCACCGGATGCCTGCCGCCCTCTATCCTTATGGTGTCTCCAAGGTCAACTAAAGGCCTTGCGTAATCGTTTTCTTCCGCCACTGCAGACAGCGAGCACAAAACATCAAGCAGTGCCACCGCCGCCGCAGATTTCCGGACAACAGTATCAACCGCCGCCACCTTTTGGCGAATCGAATCAAATATTTCATATTCGAGAGCATAATCACGGTCTTTAGCCGTTAAAATACGCTCTTCGAGCTGTTTTAGCTCCTCGGTTATAAACCGTTCTGCACCCACAAGCGTTTGCCGCCTTATATAATCTTCGGGTACACGGTCTAAAAACGAATTGGTAACCTCTATGTAATAACCGAAAACACGGTTATACTTAACCTTTAAGGTTTTAATACCGGTGCGCTCACGCTCACGGTTTTCAATTTCCGTCATCAAAGTAGATGCGCCGGACATATCGAGCCTTAGTCTGTCAACCTCTTCGCTGTAGCCGTCTTTTATTATTTTTCCTTCACGCACCACCACCGGTGCATCGGTCTTTATCGCATCGTCTATTAAGGAAACAATACCGTCAAGCGTATCTATATCGTCTCTAATACTTGCCAAAAGCTTGCTGTTTACACTGCATAATGCAGATTTAATAAGCGGAAACATACGAACGGTGCCGGCAATATTAGTCAAATCTTTAGGGCTTGCGGTGTTATAAACCACACGGGTCATCGTTCTGTCAACATCGCGGACGCTTGACATATATTCCCGAAGCTCGTCCCTTATTATTCTAAGGGATAAAAGCTCCTCTATTGCATTTTGCCTGAGTGTGATTTCGCTTACAGAGGTAAGCGGTTGTAAAATCATACCCTTAATAAGTCGTTTACCCATAGCGGTTTTGGTTTTATCGAGAACACCTAAAAGCGAGCCTCTTCTTGAGCGAGACCTTATAGTAGATACAAGTTCAAGGTTTTTAACCGCCGTCATATCAAGGCGCATATACTCCTTATCGCCGTAAACCTTAACCTGCTTTACGGTAATGTTACTGCCCTTGCCGTTTTCAGTAATATAGTCTATACCGGCACCGAGCGCAGAAGCCAGAGCGCTCGATGTTTTTACACCTATGTTTTCGGGACTCACGACACCGAAATTATTACAGATTATACTATTTGCAACTTCATCCGAAAACCTATCGTTACTTCTTACGGTAGCGGCGCCCTCAAAGCTGTTTTCCAAAAACTCAGACATCTTAGCTTTCATATCCGATGTCAAAAGAAGCTCTTTAGGTGAGAAACGCATTATTTCGCACTCGGCACGCTTTATTGCATTTTCGCCAGTTATTTCGGTGGCTTGGCAATCACCTGTAGAGGCATCTGCAAAGCATAAGCCTATACTGCCGTCCCTTTCATAAACCGCCGCTAAAAAATTATTATTGCCCTCATCAAGCATTTCGCCGTCAATAACCGTGCCGGGGGTTATTATTCTTACAACATCACGCTTAACAATGCCCTTTGCCTTGGCAGGGTCCTCGGTTTGCTCGCAAACGGCAACCTTATATCCACGCTCAACAAGACGGGCAATATACCCCTCACAGCTATGATACGGCACGCCGCACATTGGCGCACGCTCGGCGAGTCCGCAATCTTTGCCTGTAAGCGTTAAATCAAGCTCTCTTGAAGCCGTAATGGCATCATCAAAGAACATTTCATAAAAATCGCCCAGCCTGAAGAAAAGGATAGCATCCGAGTTTGCTTCCTTAATTTGCATATATTGCCGCATCATAGGCGATAATTCATTCATTACAATTCCCCTCTCGAAGACTAAGGCTCACTTAGTGGCAGCCCCCACAGCTATCACAAGAGCCACCACAGGAATGAACCTCCGGCTCTACGGTTTTAGGATCAGAACCGTCAACACATTGCATAATAACGCTGTTGATATCGTTAAGCATACTATCAAGCTCTACCTTTGAGGCGTTATACTCAACCATACTGTCTTTGCCCATAATATCCATATAAACCTTACGAAGCTCCTCGTTTAAGGACTGTACCTTTTCCTCGTCCCGCTCCTCTGCGGTCATAACCTCATCAAGGTTCATCCTTACCACATTGAACTTGCCTATAAGCTCCTGAAGCTCGCTGTTTTGGTCATTAGCAAGCTTGGCTTTTGCATAGCGTAAAAACCGCTCATCTTTCTGAATTGCTTCTCCTAAGTTTCTTACTGCGTCTAATACTGTCATTTTTTCTCTTACCTTTCATATTTTAGTGCCAAAGAGAATATCGCCGGCAGATGTGATTTTAACCTGAGCAAAACTGCCTATCATACTTTCTTCCCCTGCATATTTAACATTTAACTGGTGCTCGTCCTTACCGAAACAAAAGCCGTCCGCATACTCTTCGCAAAGCACCGTAACGGTTTTGCCTACCATACTGCTAAGCACCCCTTTGGTGTTTTCCTCCTGAAGCCTTAAAAGACTGTCAAACCGCCTGCCTTTTTGAGCTCTACTCACCCCATCCGGCATAACCGCCGCCGGAGTACCCTCACGCTTTGAGTAGATAAAGGTAAACAGTGCCGAAAAGCCCACTTTGCGCACAAGCTCTAAAGTACCGTAAAAATCTTCTTCACTTTCATCCGGAAAGCCTACTATAACATCGCTTGTAAAGGTTATATCCGGCATTCTCTCTCTTGCCGCCTTAATGATGCTGAGATAACTCTCTACCGTATATTTACGGTTCATTCTTTTCAGCACATTATTACTGCCTGACTGGAAAGGCAAATGCAAATGCCGCTCAACCTTCTTGCAGTCCCTCATTGCGTCTAACAGTTCCTCGGTACAGTCTTTAGGATTAGAAGTCATAAACTTAATTCTAAAATCGCCCTCTATAGCATTTACTTTTCTTAGAAGCTTTGCAAAGTTTATATCCTCATTTAGTCCCTTGCCGTAAGAGTTTACATTCTGCCCTAAAAGCATTATTTCCTTTACGCCTTCATTTACCATTTTTTCGGCTTCGGCAAGTATCGCTGCACTCCCTCTTGAGCGCTCACGCCCTCTTACATACGGCACTATACAGTAACTGCAAAAATTATCACAGCCGTACATTATCGGGATAAAACCCTTAAAACCGCCGTCATTAAAAAAAGGCACGCCCTCGACTATATCTCTGTTTTCGAGGGACAGCTCGCATATCCTGCGTTCGCCCGAAAGCCTGCGGTAAATAAACTCCGGCAGTCTATGACCTACCTGCGTGCCGAAAATGATATCCACATAAGGAAAACTTTTAAGAAATCTATCGGCGTTTTTCTTTTGCTGAACCATACAGCCGCAAACCGCTAAAATCAAATCTGGGTTTTGCGCCTTATATTTCTTCATAGCGCCTACATTTCCCCAAACTCTATCCTCTGCGTGTTCACGAACGGCACAGGTGTTAAAAAGAATGAAATCGGCATTCTCCGGAGTATCGGTAAGCTCGTATCCCATACTAAGCAGTAACCCTTTTATGTGCTGCGAATCACTAACATTTTGCTGACAGCCGTATGTTGTAACACAAGCACGCGCCGTGGGCCCCAGACGCATTTTCAGTATCTTGCCAACATGCTCTTTATATACATTTTGTTCGAGGTTTCCGGATACAAAACCTAACCCTTGCGCCAAATCATTCGCCCCACAGTAAAGATAATAAATATAATATAAAACATTATACTTTATCTCTGCCTATTATGCAAGAGATAAATGCACTTTTTATACCCCCAATCTTTCTTGACAATATTTTAGCATTTTGTTATACTTTACTCGTTATAAAAACACTGTTTTGGAGGCGAATATGCTTAAAGCAATTATCCTTTTTTCAATCGGTTTAGTACTGCTTATAAAGGGCGGAGATTGGTTTGTGGACGGCAGTGTCGGCATAGCAAAAAGGCTTAAAGTTCCCGAAATACTGATAGGTGCTACGGTAGTTTCAATCGGCACTACACTGCCGGAGGTTATGGTGTCCGCCACTTCTGCCATAGGCGGTCACGGGCAGATAGCCTACGGTAACGCCATAGGCTCTATCATTTGCAACACTTCGCTTATAGCGGCTATAACTATTGCAATAAAACCCTCAAATACGGATAGGAAAGCTCTTAAAATACCTGTTATCTTTTTCTTCGCCGCTGCTGTATTCTATGCCGCAAACGCATATATTTTCGGCTCTTTCAGCCGCATTTCAGGCATTGTTTTATTATCGGTTTTTGCACTATATATGATACTCTCGGTACGCTCCGCAAAAAGTGTGACAAATGATAACAGCGAACAAAACGAAACGGAAGTTGAAACGAAAAAAGGCAGTATGCTATCCGATATACTATGGCTTATAGTAGGTGCCGCACTTATAGCGGTTGGCGCCGATTTGCTTGTGGATAACGGTACTGTAATTGCTAAAGGTTTAGGCGTTCCCGAATCGGTAATCGGGCTTACATTTGTAGCTCTCGGCACATCCCTTCCTGAGCTTGTAACTGCGATAACCGCACTTACTAAAGGTCACGGAGCGCTGTCTCTTGGAAACATAATCGGGGCAAACCTTTTTAATCTTGTTTTGGTATCCGGTCTTTCAACTGCTTTGTCACCTTTCGCCGTGCCTGCAGACACCAAGATAGCCGGTATTACTTCTTCGCTTTTAGTTGATATTCCGGTTATGTTCGGCGTTATGCTTATTCTTACTCTGCCGGCTCTTATAAAGGGTAAGCTTTACAGGTCACAGGGCATAATTCTCCTTTTGGTTTACACCGCTTTCTGTGCCTTTCAGTTTTTAGTTTAATACTTTGATTTCGACATTTTCTATACGCCTGCTACGACATTTTTTTCGTAGCAGGCGTATTATAATATAATCATATCACCGCGCAGGGGATGAGAGCGTTGACGGTTTATGCGGACATTTTAATAATCACAAACTTTATAGTAGATTACTTTCTGCTTGCAATAACCGGCAGGGTAACAAGGCGGAAGCCTCCGCTCTGGCGGCAGCTTTCTTCTGCGTTTGCGGCGGCTCTTTATTCACTGATAATTTTTTTGCCTTTACATAATAAAGCTGTAGAGCTTTTACTGAATATTGCCGTAAGCTATGCCGTTTGTTTTTTGTGCTTTGGCTTTGAAAGTTTTAGGCGGTTTATATTCTCAGGCGCCGTATTTTTGACTGTATCTTTTTCTTATGCCGGGGCGATGTTAGCTATCTCACACATATTTAAGCCTTACGGTATGGTAATAAATAATTCCGTTGTGTATTTCAACATTTCGCCTTTGTTTCTTATTATATTCTCGGTGCTGGGGTTTTTAATTTTCTCGCTGTTTTCTATCATTTTTTCAAAGCGAAACGGCACGGCAAAAAAGTGCTTTGTTACTCTTGCCTTTTGCGGTATTAAAGCAGATTTTAATGCCATTATTGACAGCGGAAACTCACTTACAGACCCGTTTTTGCAAAGTCCTGTTGTTATTTTGGATAAAAATAAAGCTTTCAGCGTATTCGGGCAAATGAGCGCTGAAAAATACCCCGAGAAGTATCATGCGATACCGTGCGGTACGGTGTCCGGTAAGGTTCTTCTTGACGGATTCAGGTGTGAAAGCGGTAAGATTATTACCGAGAATAAAACGATAAATCTGACACACCCGATTATTGCAATATCAAAAATGCCACTTTGCGACTGTGAAGCAATAGTAAACCCCTTAGACTGCGACTGATTTGAAAGGAAAAATTATGATTAGAAATCTGATATTTAAGATACTTCTAAAGCTCGCTTTGATAAACCCTAATTACTACATAAACGGGCCGGAAACACTGCCTGAGCCTTTAAGTGCCGATGAAGAATCAAGACTTATAGCCTTAGGTGACGAGCAGGCAAAAAGCCGCCTTATAGTGCACAACTTAAGGCTGGTAGTTTACATAGCAAGAAAGTTTGAGGGGTGCCCTACCGCTACGGAGGACCTTATATCAATCGGCACTATAGGTCTTATTAAGGCGGT
>JAFXNY010000161.1 GCA_017529165.1 Clostridia bacterium | reverse complement strand
GTTTGAGGCTCCCAAAAAATCATATTTAGGTTTCACGGGGGCAAAAAACTCATCGTTTATATAAGCATGAATTACATCGCCCTCTTTAAGGCGTGTATCGTTTTTAGCCCTCCCGCCGTTTACCTTTATCCGCTTTAATCTTATATACTTATAAACAAGCGGTTCGGGCATTTTAGGACAGATTTTTTGTATAAACCTATCAAGTCTTTTGTTGTTATCATCCTTTGAAATTATAAAACTCTTCATAAATTACCTCGGGGGTATGTATTGTGGCACAATGTATTCATGACGGACATCGTGAGCGTGTAAGGCAGGAAATTATGCGAAACGGTTTTGATGAAAAAACTCCGCCGCATAAGATTCTTGAGTTTTTGCTGTTTTACTGTATAAGCCGTAAGGATACTAACCCTATAGCACACAATCTTATAAACCGCTTCGGCTCAATTTCGGGTGTGCTTGACGCACCTATTGAAAAAATAGCCGAGGTTGAGGGTATGAGCGAACGCTCGGCGTTGTTCCTTAAATCTATAATGCCTGTGGCACGAATCTATCTTAACGAAAAATCAAGCAGTACTCATGTCTTTTTGGGGCTTAACGAAATAGGCGAATATGCTCTCGGCCATTATATCGGTCTTACCGGCGAGCGAGCCGGAATTATATCGCTTGACGGTAAGGGTAAGCTTTTAGGCTTTGATTTTTTAGCTGAAGGCGATATTTCATCCGTAGGCCTATCGTTTAGAGATGTGATAAACTGCCTTTTATCGCACAATGCGGCGGCCGCAGTGCTTGTCCACAATCATCCAAGCGGAATAGCACTGCCGAGTAGCCGTGATGAGGTGCTTACAAAAAGCCTCGCTGATATGCTTAAGAATATCGGTATATATCTTGTGGACCACATCATAATCGGCGGCGGGGATTTCGTATCAATGGCGCAGAGCAGAGAATACGCTCATATATTCACTTCAACCTAAATTATATATTTTATAAACAGTAAAGTCAATATTTTAGCCTTTGGGGTTTTTGTATGAGAGTTTGTTTCTGTGAAAAATAAGAGCATAGCAATTTACAAACATCATAGATAGACTGCTCATTTCAGCTATCATCCAAACGGCGTCTGCGGTGACTGCGGCGCCGATTATACAAACCAAAGCATAAATGCACACAAGTACTGCGGTATTAAAGCCGCATTTTTCGGCAAACCGGCGTGCATATATCCCCCACCCGATAACAGAGGAAAACGCAAAAAAGCAAATTATCGGGCATAAAAACAAAATAGACCTCTTGCCTAAAACCGATATGAATGCGCACAGTACAGAGTAAGCGCCAAAATCACTGCCGTAAGCTACGGCGTTTGAGGATATTATAACAAGGGCTGTAAGTGTGCAGAGTAACATAGTATCTATAAGCACTTCAAATATTCCGAACAGTGCCGTCTCATACGGCGCTGTTTTACTTTTTTCGTAGGCAAGTGCGGCAGTGGAAAGACCTGCTTCGTTTGAAAAAATGCCCCTCGCCATACCGGATTTAATACCCGCAATTATTGAGCCTACCGCACCGCCGGTGACTGCCCTCGGGCAGAAAGCCCCCTTAAATATAAGGCTAATTGTTTTCGGTAATGCTTTTCTTGAAACTATGAGGGCTACAAGGCAAAGCAGTATGTATGCGAGCGCCATTAAAGGCAGAAACTTTTCGCAAAAGCTGACTGCCGAGTTTTCACGAACCAGCAGAAAAACGCACAAAAGCATAAAAAAAGCGCCTGTAATAATTCTTATAATTGACGGCGAAACCGATATACCCCCTGTAAGCAAAGTTATAGCGTCAGCGGCGGCGTTTGTTTGTGTAAGGTTGCCTATGCCAAAGGCAGTAATAATTCCGAAGAATAAAAATGTACGCCTTAATTTGTCGCTTTTAACCGCCGCATATATATAACCGTAGGCGGAAGATTTTTTCTTAAAAACTAACGAAAGATAAATCTCTGAAAACTTAACAGATAAACTTAAAAGCGCCGATATCCACATCCAAAACACAGCGCCCGGACCACCTATTGTAACAGCGCCGGCAACGCCCACAATATTACCCGTGCCAACCGTGGCGCAAAGGGAAACACAAACCGCCTTTAATGTATCTCCCGATTTCCCGTGCTTGTTTCCGTTTATAACTGCTTTAACAGAGCCCCCTATTTTCCGTACCCCTACAAAACGAGTCTTTATGCTTATTATTAAAAACAGTATAAATATAGAAATAACAGTAGGCACTCCGTAAACGGCATTATAGATTTTTTCAAGCAGCGCCAAGAATTATCCTCCTTTTTTGAAATTACCTATTGATTTTATTAAAAATATGTGATATCATACATAGGCACGAAAAAAGTGCCAACAGTTTAATATGCACTATGCGCCGGTAGCTCAGCTGGATAGAGCGTCTGGCTACGGACCAGAAGGTCGGGAGTTCGAATCTTCTCCGGCGCGCCAAAAATAAAAAGTCACCTTTGGTGGCTTTTTATTTTTTTGTTCAAGACGGAGGAGATTCGAAAAGGGCGGTTTGCGAAGCAGATGCCAGATATCAGATAATATGTGAGGCTCGGCTATTTTTTTATCGTTCCGCACACTGCCAGATAAAGAGCTACTATAAAAACAGATATATTAACTCTTTTTTGTAAAAGTAGCCATATTCCAAAGGCAAATGCAGCGAAAGATAGTATCACAGTGATTATTCTAACTATCTTCTCCGCCGTATATATATCTTTGTTTTCAGCTATAATCTGCTCTATAAGCCGGCCTCCGTCAAGACCGGAAACCGGCAGCATATTAAACGCCGCCAACACTGCATTAAGCAAAGCAAAACGCAAAGAAACATCCGAGCCGCCCAAATAAAAGTTTATAAAAAGTGCCGCCGCCACACAGGTATTCGCAAACGGTCCGCAAAGTATTATGCCGATACCTGCCGCCCGTGTTTTTCCTATGCCCTCTACTATCTGAACAGAAGCGGGTATAAGGCGTATTTCCTTTGGGGCGCAATTGCCTACCCACATCGCAAACAAGTGCCCTGATTCGTGTATTAAAACGGCAAAAAGAGTGGGTATTAAAAGCCCTGTCCTGTCTGTAGCGAGCATTAGTGACAGCGTTGCCGCAAACAGGAAAGACACATATATTTTAGTCCCGAATATCTTGATTTTCATTGTTTGCCTCTTTAATAAACTCCGAAATATTTATATCAACAGTTATATTTTCCACATACCATTTTTTTGCCTGTTTATATGTTTTTGGTAAGAAAAACTTTATCCCGAACGCCGAGAGAACAAGCAGTGCCGCCAACACACACTCGCAAATTGCAACTGAAAAAAAGGTGGATTTATAAGGAATTACAATCGCATTTACATCTTTGTCCAAAATAATCACCGTTCCTTTACAGTTATTATATTCGTAAAATAAAAGCAATATGATGAAACAAAAAAAGAGAAGTGTTATCACTTCTCTTTTTTTGGTTGCTTAAGAGCTTATTTGCCTAATAGTTTAAGAAGTATGCCTCCGTACTTAACAAAGAGTGGTGCAAAAACTACTGCCACAATAGTCATAAGCTTTATAAGAATATTTATGGACGGTCCCGAAGTATCCTTAAACGGATCGCCCACCGTATCACCTACAACTGCCGCACGGTACGCCTCCGAGCCTTTTCCGCCAAAATGACCGCCCTCTATGTATTTCTTTGCGTTATCCCATGCGCCGCCCGCGTTAGACATCATAATTGCAAGCAACACGCCAGAGAGGAGTGCGCCTGCGAGCATTCCGCCTAAAGCATCAGCCCCCATGAGAAGACCGATGAGAACGGGCGCCAATACCGCAAGAACAGCAGGCACTATCATCTCACGCAAAGCCGCTGAAGTAGAAATAGAAACACAACGAGCATAATCAGGCTTTTCTGTTCCCTCCATAATGCCCTTTTTCTCACGGAACTGGCGGCGAACCTCAGCAATCATTTTGTTTGCCGCCTTACCTACTGAGTTCATAGTAAAAGCAGAGAACATAAAGGGAAGCATAGCGCCAATAAATGCGCCTGCTATTACCCAAGGGCTTAAGAAATCTATTGAACTAAGCTTCGCCACATTTGAATATGCAACAAAAAGTGCCAATGCTGTGAGCGCCGCAGAGCCTATAGCAAAGCCCTTGCCTATAGCCGCAGTTGTGTTGCCTACAGAATCAAGCTTATCGGTTATCTCACGGACATTCTCCGGCATATCTGCCATTTGTGCGATACCGCCGGCGTTATCCGAAACCGGACCGTAAGCGTCAACCGCAATAGTCATACCGGCGGTAGATAACATACCTACTGCTGATACAGCTATGCCGTAAACGCCGCCTAATAAAAAGGCTGAAATAATGCCTACTGCAATTATCAAAATCGGCAATACGGTTGACATCATACCTACAGCCAGACCGCTTATAATAGTGGTTGCATCTCCGGTTTCAGACTCGTGGGCTATCGTACGCACGCTTCTGAAGCTATCCGAAGTATAATACTCGGTAATCTTGCCTATTGCCGTTCCTATAATAAGGCCTACTATTACGGTTACCGCCAGCTTATAGTCACCGAAAAACTTCTTAGATAAAAACAGAGCCGCAACTGCGGAAAGGAGCGCCGAAACATATGTACCCATATTAAGCGCACGGGACGGATTAGCGCTTTTCCCTCCACGCACGGCTAAAATACCGATTATAGACGCTAAAATGCCAACCGCTGAAATAAGTAACGGAAAAAGTGCACCGAGAGCTTTATCTTTATACAAAAAGCTTGAGGCAAAGGCGAGCGTTATTGCCGAAATTATTGAGCCTACATATGATTCAAACAAATCGGAGCCCATACCGGCTATATCGCCTACATTATCGCCCACATTGTCAGCTATAACAGCAGGATTTCTGGGGTCGTCCTCCGGTATTCCGGCTTCAACCTTGCCTACAAGGTCAGCGCCTACATCCGCCGCCTTTGTATAAATACCGCCGCCTACTCTGCCGAAAAGCGCCATAGAGGAAGCGCCGAGGCCAAAGCCTGTAAGGCACTCTGCCGCAGTTTCATCCGGCAGCAGATAGAAAGCAAGCCCTACGCCTAAAATGCCGAGCCCCACTACACTTAGTCCCATAACTGCGCCCGACTTGAACGCAACGCCCAAGGCTTTATTAATACCGCCGCTTTGTGCCGCTGCCGCAGTGCGTACATTTCCTCTTGTTGCAACCTGCATACCGAAATAACCGGCAAGCACCGAAAAAAGTGCGCCCGCCACATAAAGTATTGCAGTTATAGGACTTATAAGAAGTCCTATAACAAATGCCAAAACGGCAATTACTATAAACATCGTTATGTATTCTCGCCGCAAAAACGCCATTGCACCCGAATGGATGTAACCGGAAATCTCTCTCATCCTATCATTTCCGGAATCTTGTTTTGTAACCCAAATTGCCAGCGCCCCTGCCACGGCAAGAGCTAATATTCCAACTACCGGAGGCATAATGCGTAATGTGTTTTCCATAATGTCACCTTTATTTTTTTAGATATTTTATATCATTTTTGCCTTTATGCGAAATTACCCCACGGGAACCCGCGGGGTAATCTACAATCAATATTTTTAATTACGGATCCTCTTCTTCGCCACCGGTGAAATCAGCAACAGGGGAGGTGGTTACAATATCTTCGATAATTTCATAAATCTCAAGATTAGCTTTCTTAAACATTATAATTCATCCTCCTTCCGAATTAGTCAAACGCAACGCCGAGGTAATATGAATAGTTAACCATCCATTTGAAAATATTACCATCCGTTTTGCTTGCACGAGCCGTTGCGTAACGACCAATGCTGTATTCAAATACTCTGTCACTATCCGAAACAGTAACTTCAATTTCGCCCTTAAGGTACTTCGCAGGAATATCAGTAATTGTAAATGTTGTGCCGTTTACATCTATTTCCTTTGAATATACAAGAGCAGTCTTATCGGTATCGCTATAAAGCTTAAAGGTTACGCTTGAAACACTCTTATTTAATGTAAAGTTAATCTTAGGAGTATAACCGGTTGTAACAGATATCTTTGAAACTTTCCAGGAAGTATCGGTTCCGGTATAGTTTGATTTTGACTCGGACGGTAACGAATAACTTCCGGTTGGTGTTTTCTCTCCGCCTGTAAACTTATCTAACTCCGCCTTAAAAAACCCGGTATCATTATATAATTTTTGAGTAGTGTAATATCCATAGTTCCAAAGTGCTCTTGCATAATTCTTAGCGTCCGCGTCACCTGTAGAAATTAAATCTTCAAGGCACTGCTTAACGCTGTATGACCATTCTTTACTCTTTGTAACCGTGTTGCCGTTTACAACAACAAAGTTGCCTTTTATATCACGGGCCATACGACCGATACCGGCGTTTCTTCCGCAGGGGAATGC
This sequence comes from Clostridia bacterium, assembly GCA_017529165.1. Next base: position 498 of record JAFXNY010000161.1, on the reverse strand, counting down.
ATAATACTGAACTCCGCTAACAGTTGTAAGTGTGCCGGTTATGCTGGCTTCTGCCGGAGTATCATTCTCACCGTCCGAATAGCGATACGCAAAGTAAACTGTTCCGCTTTGAGCCTCATAAGTATCCTTCGGAAGCAAAGCGTTAAGAACGACATCACCGTCTCCTGCGAAAGTAATGTTAGCGTACTTATCGCCGGTGGCAAGTGAGTTTTCAGCAGCTGCTGAAGTGCTTTCAACGGTTGTTTTAACCGCAGTACATCCCGATACTGAGCACGCCGTTGTTGTTACACCGTTTATTGTGTTAGTAGTACCGTTAAAGTTATGAACATGCGCCTTGCCCGAAGCGGCATCACAAGTATAGCTGGCCTCGCTCGAGTTTGTTATCGAAATATCTTTAACAGTAACAGTCCAATTATCGCCTGCATCTTTAGTTGTCGGCTTAAACCTGAGCAAAAGAGTAATCGTTTTAAAATTATTTATATTGTCATCATTACTCTC
>JAFXNY010000160.1 GCA_017529165.1 Clostridia bacterium | reverse complement strand
TGTGTTCAATCTGCGGACCAATAGTTGAAACAGCGGCGTTTTGTGCATCTTCCGTAAATATTACAGCGTGCGGATTACCGACAGACACAGGTGTACAGACAATATCTTCGTTTTTAAGCGGAACTCTTATATCCTTAGATGCTTCTGCATGCCCCATATAAACCGTAACGGTTTTAACCTTACCGCCGAGCACATTCAGTTTAAGATTTCTGATACCCGAAAGAGTTTCGATTTTAAGCCGTGTTTTATCGGTATATCCTTTATCATACACATATTTGCCCACGCAACGAATTCCGTTTCCGCACATTTTTGCTTCACTTCCGTCTGCGTTAAAAATACGCATAGAAAAATCAGCCACGGCAGACGGGGAAATAAATATCATACCGTCCGCACCGGCGCCAAAGTGCCTGTCGGAAAGCGAAGTGCTAATGTCCTTTATATTCTCCGGTACATTGCCGTAGACATAAAGATAATCGTTGCCAAGCCCTTGCATTTTCGTAAAAAGCATACGCTACACCCTTATTGATTATTCTTTGAAAGTTCGAATGCTGCGCCTATAAATCCCTTAAACAGCGGATGGGGCTTGTTCGGTCTTGACTTAAACTCCGGGTGGTACTGAACACCTACATAAAACGGTTTTTCAGTCAGCTCTACTGTTTCAACGAGCATACCGTCCGGTGACATACCGCCTATCGTCAGTCCGGCGTTTATAAGTTTATCTTTATAATCGTTATTAAACTCATAACGGTGGCGGTGGCGTTCGCTGATTTCGCACTTATCGTAGCATTTTTCCATAGTTGTACCTTTGCTGATAATGCAAGGGTATGCGCCGAGCCGCAGAGTGCCGCCTTTGTCAATATCGTTGTTTTGACCGGGCATAAAGTCTATGACCTTATTCTCGCATTGCTCGTCGAATTCGCCCGAGTTTGCATCCTTAATACCTGCTACATTTCTTGCATATTCAATTACCGCTATCTGCATACCGAGGCAAATGCCGAAATATGGTATATCGTTTTCTCTTGCGTACTGAGCCGCAAGTATCATACCTTCAATGCCTCTTTGGCCGAAGCCACCAGGCACGATGATACCGTGAAGTCCGCCGAGCATTTCCGATATATTATCCTTGTTTATTTCTTCCGAGTCTATCCAGTGAATTTTAATATGGGTATTGTAAAAATATCCGGCATGGCGCATAGCTTCCGCCACCGATAGATATGCATCGTGAAGCCCTACATATTTGCCTACAAGACCGATATGCACGGTATGGGGTCTATTCTTTATGCGTTCCACCATTTTCGCCCAACTGTCAAGGTCAGGTTCTTTGGTTTTAAGACCTAATTCCCGACACACAACCGCCGAAAAGTTTGCTTTTTCAAGCATAAGCGGTGCTTCATAGAGGTTAGGAAGAGTGATATTTTCAATTACACAATCGGGTTTCACATTACAAAAGAGCGATATTTTTTTAAAAATGCTCTCTTCAAGCGGTTCATCACAGCGAAGCACTATGATATTGGGGTTGACACCCATTCCTTGAAGCTCTTTAACAGAGTGTTGCGTGGGCTTGCTTTTGTGCTCTTCGGAGCCGTGAAGATAGGGAACAAGCGTCACATGTATAAAGAGACTGTTTTCTCTGCCTACTTCAAGCGATATCTGCCTTACCGCCTCGATAAACGGCTGTGACTCGATATCGCCTATCGTGCCGCCGATTTCAGTTATTACCACATCGGCGTCTGAGTGCTTGCCGACATTATATACAAACTCTTTTATTTCGTTTGTGATATGAGGAATTACCTGAACAGTTGAGCCAAGATACTCGCCCCTGCGTTCTTTATTAAGCACATTCCAATACACCTTGCCGGTGGTAAGGTTTGAATACTTATTAAGGTCTTCGTTTATAAAACGCTCATAATGACCTAAATCAAGGTCGGTTTCGGCGCCGTCCTCTGTAACATATACCTCGCCGTGCTGATAGGGACTCATAGTACCCGGGTCAACGTTTATGTAAGGATCAAGCTTTTGTGCGGCAACTTTTAAACCTCTTGCCTTTAAAAGCCTACCAAGTGAGGCTGCGGTAATACCTTTGCCAAGCCCCGAAACAACGCCGCCTGTTACGAAAATATACTTTGTCATAAATATCTCTCCTATTCCCATTCCACCGTTGCGGGTGGTTTTGAGGTTATATCATATACCACTCTGGTAATTCCTTTAATTTCGTTGGTTATCCTACTGCTTGCGGTTTGAAGTAAATCGAACGAAAGGCGTGACCATTCCGCCGTCATAAAATCATCAGTATCTACCGCGCGAAGCACTACCGTATAACCGTAAGTTCGTGCGTCTCCCATAACGCCTACGCTTCTCGTATCCGTAATCACGGCAAAATACTGATTTGGTCGCTTGGCGAACCCGAGTTTATCTATTTCACTTCTGAAAACGGCGTCCGCCTCTTTCAAAAGCTCTAACTTCTCTTCTGTGATTTCACCGATTACCCTGACGCCCAGTCCCGGACCCGGGAACGGCTGACGGAACACAAGGTCTTTCGGTATTCCGAGTTTAACGCCCACTTCTCGCACTTCGTCTTTAAACAGATCTCGAAGCGGCTCTACAATGCTTTCAAAACTCATAACATCGGGGAGCCCGCCAACATTGTGGTGGCTCTTAATTACCGCCGAATCACCCTTGCCGCTTTCTATCACATCGGGGTAAATAGTACCCTGCGCCAAAACGTTGATTTTACCAAGTTTCTTCGCCTCGGCTTCAAAAACCCGTATAAACTCTTCGCCTATGATATGGCGTTTTTCTTCCGGCTCGGTAACACCGGAAAGAGCGGATAAGAATCTGTCTTTTGCGTTTACACGGATAATATTAACGCCTAAGTTTTTGCCTATTGTATTTTCGACATAATCGCCCTCGTCTTTTCTTAGCAGTCCGTGGTCTACAAAAACACAAACAAGATTTTCACCTATTGCTTTATGTAGGAGCACCGCCGCGACCGATGAATCAACACCGCCGGATAACGCTAACAGCACTCTTTTACCCTTTAATTCCTCTTTGTATTTGCTTGTTGTTTTCTCTATAAAATCGTCCATTTTCCAATCGGGAGAACATTTGCAAATATCAAAAATAAAGTTTTTAAACATCTGATTTCCGTACTCTGTGTGAGTAACTTCGGGGTGAAACTGCACGCCATAAAGTTTTTTTGCCTCGTTACAGATTGCGGCATTAGGGCATTTATCTGTTTTTGCTATGCTTATAAAGCCCTCGGGCAGAGTTTTTACATAATCGGTATGGCTCATAAAACAGTTGCTTTCCTGCGTTACACCCTTAAACAGAATACAGCTTTCAGTGAACAATTTTGTGTTCCCGTATTCACTGCCGCTTTCTGCCGGAGAGATTTCGCCGCCGGCAAGGAAAGATAACAACTGATGACCGTAGCAAATACCGAGTATCGGTATGCCGAGTTCGAGTATTCGGGGACAATAATGCGGAGATTTTTTGTCGTAAACGCTGTTTGGTCCACCGGTAAATATTATGCCTTTATATCCGGTTTCTTTAATTTCATACGGTGTGATTTTGTTATATGGCTTTATTTCAGCATAAACGCTGTTAGCCCGTACACGCCGGGCAATGAGTTGATTATACTGACCGCCAAAATCTAAAACGAGTATTTTATCCATATCATTCCACCGTAACAGACTTTGCAAGGTTTTTCGGTTTGTCTATATCGCAACCGTTTTCTTTTGCCACGAAGTATGCAAGAAGTTGAAGCGGTACGATTTCAACCGCACCGGAGAAAATCGGGTCAACTTCGGGAATAAACATAAGATCATCCGCAACAGACAGTATTTTTGAGTTGTTCTTAAAGGTGAGCGCCAAAACCTCGGCACCGCGCGCCTTTACTTCAACTATGTTGCTGAGTGTCTTTTCCATTATCTTCTTATTACAGCAAAGTGCGATTACCGGCTGATGTTCTTCAATGAGCGCTATTGTGCCGTGTTTGAGTTCTCCTGCGGCGTATGCCTCGGAGTGCAAGTAAGAAATTTCTTTCATTTTAAGCGCACCTTCAAGCGAGGTGGCATAATCGGTGTTTCTGCCGATAAAGAATAATGCTTTGCTGTTATGATATTTTTGTGCAAGTGTCGGAATAGAAGGGTTCATATCTATTGCCTGCTGAATAAAGCGTGGTAGGGACTGCACGCATTTGACATATTCTTCGTAGTTTTCTTTTATAAGCCCCAATTTATCCCCAAAGAAAATTGACAGCAGATACAAAACGGTTACCTGAGTTGTATATCCTTTTGTTGTGGCAACCGCAATTTCGGGACCTGCCCAGGTGTAGACAGTGTAGTCCGCAAGTTTTGCGACGGTGCTTCCCACAACATTAACTATTGCTATAACTGTGGTGCCTTTTTGTTTACAGTCCTTCATTGCGGCGATTGTGTCCGCCGTCTCGCCCGACTGCGAAACAACTATAAGCAATGTATGCTCATCAATAATCGGCTCACTGTATCTTAGTTCGCTTGCAAGCTCAAGCGATACAGGAATGTTACACAACTTTTCAAGCGCATACTTTCCGGCGCAACCGGCATAATA
>JAFXNY010000017.1 GCA_017529165.1 Clostridia bacterium | reverse complement strand
TTGTAAGTATTGCAAAGAGATATGTTGGCCGTGGAATGCTGTTCCTGGATCTTATCCAGGAGGGTAACCTTGGTCTTATCAAGGCTGTAGAGAAGTTTGATTTCCGTAAGGGCTTCAAGTTCTCAACCTATGCTACATGGTGGATAAGGCAGGCGATTACAAGAGCTATTGCCGACCAGGCGAGGACTATTCGCATACCTGTCCATATGGTGGAGACAATCAACCGATTAAAGAAAATACAAAGTCAGCTTTTGCACGAAAACGGATACGAGCCGAGCGAGGAATTAATCGCCGAGAAAATGGAGCTTCCCGTTGAACGGGTAAGAGAAATAATGCGTGTAGCTCAAGAGCCGGTATCTATGGAAACCCCCATAGGCCCCGAGGAAGACTCACGCCTTATGGACTTTATAAAGGACGAAGAGGCCCTAGCCCCCGATGAAGCGGCGCTTAAAGCTATTACAAACGAGGATATAGATAGCGTTCTTCACACCCTTACACCCCGTGAGGAAGCGGTTATAAGACTGCGCTTTGGTCTTAAAGACGGTCGCTGCCATACCCTTGAAGAAGTGGGTATGGAGTTTAATGTAACTCGTGAGCGCATACGCCAGATTGAGGCAAAGGCGCTCAGAAAGCTTCGTCATCCGGTAAGAAGCAATAAGTTCAAAGATAGGTAAGAGAAATAGTCTTACATATTATCTTTGAGAAAAAGAAAAGGAGGGAACCGTTATGTTTATCGAAAACGACAGTGATATTAAAATTGCAGGCGATAAACCCTCAAGAGATATTAAAAAAAGTATTGTGAAAGAGGAAAAAGGCGTAACTAAAGAACAAAGAGACGCCGCAAAGAAAATCGGGGTTAAGGTGGCGGAGCATTATCTTAAAGACGCCGCCGATTTGCCCGATAGTGAAAACGGCGATTATAGCCTTTTAATGCAGAGAAGATTACTTTTATCCTTTTCTGCAACGGTTGGTTTTGAGCAGTATATAGGTGATGATACGCTGTCCGGCGTAGCTCAAAAAAGCTTTCTTGATACAATAAGAAAAGCCGGCGAGGATATTTATAAAACATCCTCGGATATGGGCGCATTTTCGTTTTATTACCTCGCTTTCCGGCGCGGTAACGATATTGAAAGGCGAATAGGGCAAACCTTTGCAATGCTCTGTTCGCATGACGGCGACCCCATTTTTCAAGAGCTCGGCGAAGCGCTTTACTGCTGGTTTACATCGGTTGTTAGAAAAGCGGTAAAAGAGTATATGTAAATATGGATAACGAGTTTTATAATAAAGTTAAGAACAGTTTGCAGAAAAAATACCGCCGGAGTATAACGGGAAAGTTTAATAAAGCGCTTAAAATATATAAGCTTGTAAATGAGGGAGACCGTGTTGCTGTTTGCATTTCGGGCGGCAAAGATTCTTGGCTTATGGCTTTGCTGTTTCGTGAACTGCAAAAATACTCTGATGTGCCTTTTTGTGCTGAGTACATAGTTATGGACCCCGGATATACACCCGAAAACCGCCGCCTTATAGAGAAAAATGCAAAAAGGCTCGGAATACCTGTAAAGATTTTCGGCAGTAACATTTTCGATGCGGTGCACGAGATACCAAAATCCCCCTGCTACCTTTGTGCAAGGATGAGGAGAGGTTATCTTTATAGCTTTGCAAAAGAGCTCGGATGCAATAAAATTGCACTCGGGCATCATTTTGACGATGTGATTGAAACAACACTTATGGGGCTTTTATACGGCGCACAGTTCCAGGGTATGATGCCAAAGCTTCATAGCACTAATTTTAAGGGACTAGAGCTTATTCGCCCGCTTTATCTTGTAAGGGAAGAGGATATTATTTCGTGGCGTGATACAAACGAACTTGAGTTCTTACAGTGTGCCTGCAGGTTTACCGAAAACAGCGAAATAGATGAGGGGCTTTCAACGCGAAAAGAAACAAAGGCTTTAATAAAGGAGCTTAAAAAAACTCATCCAGATGTTGAAAAATGTATCTTTAAGTCACTCGAAAATGTAAACATCGATACGGTTTTAGCATACAAAACCGGCGGTAAAAAATATAGTTTTCTTGACGATTACGATAAAAATTAAAAGTGCGGTTTCACCGCACTTTTAATTTATAAATATTTTACATTTACTTATATTTACAAATTACGAAGTTTGGGTTAAAATAATAATTAAAGGTGCTAACGAACACAACCTTAAAAATATAGATGTCGAGATACCACGAGACAAATTAGTGGTATTCACCGGTCTTTCGGGAAGCGGAAAATCTTCGCTTGCCTTTGATACTATTTATGCCGAGGGGCAAAGGCGGTATGTTGAGTCTCTCTCAAGCTATGCCAGGCAGTTTTTAGGGCAGATGGAAAAGCCGGATGTTGAGACAATCGAGGGACTTTCTCCTGCCATTTCAATAGACCAGAAAACCACCTCTAAAAACCCACGCTCAACCGTGGGCACTGTTACAGAGATTTACGATTATTTAAGGCTTTTATACGCTCGTGTAGGCGTACCGCATTGCCCTGTTTGCGGAAAAGAGATTTCGAGCCAAACTACCGACCAGATAGTAGATACAGTCATGACCCTTGCAGAGGGCACTAAAATACAGGTGCTGTCTCCTGTTGTTAAAAACCGTAAGGGCGAGCACGCAAAAGAGCTTGATAGTGCGAGAAAATCAGGATATGTGCGTGTGCGGATAGACGGCAACATTTATGATTTATCCGAAGACATAAAGCTCGAAAAAAATAAAAAACATATGATAGAGGTAGTGGTTGACCGCCTTGTTATCAAGCCGGAAATACGGTCAAGACTCTCCGATAGTATCGAAACTGCCGTATCGCTTTCGGGCGGTCTTGTGGCGGTGGATGTAATTGGCGGAGAGGAGATGCAGTTTTCCGAGAGTTATGCCTGCGATGAACATGGTATCAGCATACCTAAACTCACACCTACTATGTTCTCATTCAACAGCCCAATGGGCGCCTGCCCTACCTGTACAGGTATCGGCGTATTTATGAAGGTTGACCCACGCCTTATAATAAGCGATGAGGAAAAATCTCTGCTTGACGGTTGCATTCGTGCCTCAGGCTGGGGTGTAAACTCTTGGTACAACCCCGATTCGGGCGCTATTGCCGAAATGTATTACAGAGGTATTGCAAAAAAGTTCGGCTTTGATATAAACACACCTTGGAAAGACCTTTCCGATGAAGCTAAAAATGCAGTTCTTTACGGAACAAGGGAAGAAAAGCTTGAGCTTCACAGAACAACCGTTTTCGGTGGCGGCACATACTATGCTCCGTTTGAGGGTGTTGTGAATAATCTACAGAGGCGGTATGAAAATACCAAAAGTGATTATTCAAGAGCAGAAATTGAAAGCTATATGACCGAAAGCGACTGCCCTGACTGTCACGGGGCAAGACTTAAGCCTGAGTATTTAGCGGTGACTGTAGGTGGCAAGAGCATTAAAGAGTTTTCGGATATGTCTATAACCGAAGCCATAAAGTTTATGAGCAGTCTTAAGTTTTCAAAAATGGACGAAATGATAGCAAAGCCTATTATAAAAGAGTTAAACGCAAGACTTAACTTTTTAAGTAGTGTGGGGCTTGATTATTTGTCTCTCTCCCGCTCTGCCGGCACATTATCCGGCGGTGAAGCCCAGAGAATAAGGCTTGCAACGCAAATAGGCTCGGCACTTTGCGGAGTGCTTTATATACTTGACGAGCCAAGTATAGGTCTTCATCAGCGTGATAATGAGCGCCTGATTTCCACTCTTAAAGGTCTTCGTGACCTCGGTAATACTTTAATAGTGGTTGAGCACGATGAGGATACCATGCGCGCCGCCGATTATATAGTTGATATAGGCCCGGGCGCCGGTATTCATGGCGGAGAGGTTGTCTTTACAGGCACGCCGGAAGAACTATATACCTTTGAAAACTCGATAACTTCAGATTATCTTACAGGCAGAAAGAAAATACCTGTGCCAAAGTTACGCAGAAAAGGTAACGGCAATATGCTTACAGTAACAGGTGCCGCAGAAAACAACCTTCAAAATCTTACGGTAAAACTTCCTCTCGGTGAGTTTATATGCGTTACCGGCGTTTCGGGAAGCGGAAAATCTTCGCTTGTAAACGATATCATATATAAGGTTTTGGCAAATAAATTAAACCGTGCAAAAACCATACCCGGTAAGTACAAATCTATCGAGGGTTTAGAAAACCTTGATAAGATTATAAATATCGACCAGTCGCCTATCGGCAGAACGCCGCGCAGTAACCCTGCAACATATACCGGAGTTTTCGGCGATATTCGTGAGCTCTTTGCAAACACCAAAGATGCAAAGGCAAAGGGTTACAGTGCCGGCAGATTTTCCTTTAATGTAAAGGGCGGTAGGTGCGAAGCCTGCCAGGGAGACGGTATAATCAAAATCGAAATGCACTTTTTGCCGGATATTTATGTTCCCTGCGAAGTATGCGAGGGGACACGCTATAACCGTGAAACACTGGCGGTGCAGTATAAGGGTAAGAATATTTATGATGTATTAGAAATGACAGTCGAAGAGGGTATGCACTTCTTTGAGAGTCACCCTAAAATCTACCGTAAGCTCAAAACGCTTTACGATGTGGGACTTGGTTATATAAAAATAGGTCAACCTGCCACTACTCTTTCGGGCGGTGAAGCACAGCGTGTAAAGCTTGCTACAGAGCTATCTAAAAAATCTACAGGCAGAACCATTTATATACTCGATGAACCTACAACAGGTCTTCATACTGCCGATGTTCACCGGCTTGTTGAAGTATTAGAACAGCTTGTGGATACGGGTAATACCGTACTTGTAATCGAGCACAATTTAGATGTTATAAAGGTTGCCGACCACATAATCGATTTAGGCCCCGAGGGTGGAAATAGAGGAGGTACGATAGTATGTACCGGAACACCCGAACAGATATGCAAGTGTAAAGAGTCTTATACCGGTAAGTTCCTTAAAAACATACTTTAATTTACACATTATTCACCATTTTTCGCGAATTTAGTATTAAAATGTTCTCAAAAGGCAGAAAGGGTGAAAGGTGTGTTCGGTTATATCCGTGCCGCAAAGGGCGAGCTTAAAATGCGGGAGTATGAAATATACCGTGGCGTTTATTGCTCTCTTTGCAGGCGGCTCGGTAAGTCGTACGGTTTTTTATCAAGACTCACGCTCAGTTACGATTTCACCTTTTTGGCGCTTCTCGATATGTCACTTAAAGACGGATGCAGCGCCTTTAAGCCTGGCAGATGTGCTTTTAACCCTACTAAAAAGTGTAATTATCTTGAAGATAGCTCTGCCCTTGATTTTTCGGCTTCGGCGGCTACTATAATGCTTTACTACAAAATCGCCGATGATATTAAGGATGAAAAGGGGATAAAGAAGCTTGGCACAATTCTTATAAAGCCTTTGTTTTTGCACGCACACAAAAAAGCCGCGGCGGCTACCCCCGATATCGAAAAATATGTATCAGAGTATATAGCAAAGCAGAACAAACTCGAAAAAGAGGGCAACAAAAGCATTGATAAAGCGGCTGACCCCTCTGCAGAAGTTATGTCAAACATACTTTCTCTTTTAGGTGATAATGAGGGGCAAAAAAGAGCACTAAGTAGACTTGGTTACTGCCTTGGGCGGTATATTTATCTGCTTGACGCCGCATGTGATTATGGCAAAGATATTAAATCAGGCGCCTATAATGTTTTAAGAAATGTCGAGGGCGATATAAAAGAATATGTAACAGCTCAACTGTATTTTTGTATAAACGAAGCGGCAAAGGCGTTTGAGCTTTTGGATATAAAGAAACATAAACAGATTTTAGGTAATATAATCTATCAAGGCTTGGAAGAGACCTTCAAAAAGGAGTTAAATAAATGAACGACCCTTATGTAGTATTAGGCGTATCAAGGGATGCTACTGATGAAGAAATAAAGCGTGCATACAAAGAGCTCGCACGCAAATATCATCCCGATAATTACGCCGATAATCCGCTTTCTGATTTGGCGGCGGATAAGATGAAAGAAATAAACGAGGCGTATGATGCTATAATAAACAGCCGCAGAGGTTCTTATGGTAGCAAGAATACCGGATACAACCCGAATGCGACATCCTCTTTCCCTGAAGTTCGCAGTCTTATAAACTCTGGCAGACTCGAACAGGCACAAGAAGTGCTTGACGGCGTACCGCCGGCAAACCGCAACGCAGAGTGGTATTTCTTAAACGGAACGGTGCTTTATAGAAGAGGTTGGTTTGATGAAGCCTTTACAAGCTTTGTCCGTGCGTCTCAAATGGAACCCGGAAACGCCGAATATCAGGCGGCAGTTAATAATGCAAGGCGCCAATCGGGCAGGGTTAATAACAATCCTTATAGGTATTACGGCGGCGGAAATGATTGCAGTACCTGTGATGTTTGTCAGGGGCTTATCTGTGCAGATTGCTGTTGCGAATGTATGGGCGGCGATTTAATACCGTGTTGTTAGTATGAAAAATAGCATAAAGATTACCTTTGCCGCAGTGGTATCGGCACTAATATCGGTTTTAATGTCGGCAAGCCTTATACCAAATATAACCTTTGCCGTGCCGGCTGTGGCAGGGCTTTTAATAATTCCCGTTTTTGTACAGTGCGGCACATTATATGCTTTTCTCACATTTGCGGTAAGCGGCTTTTTATCGTTTTTTATTTCGAATAAAACCTCGTGGCTTTTGTTTGTTTGCTTTTTCGGCTTTTATCCAATACTCAAACCGATAATCGAAAAAATAAAAAAGCCCATAATCGAATGGGCTTTGAAGCTTTTAGTATTTAACATTTCGGCATTTGTCTGCTATCTGCTTGAAATCTTAATTATAAGCCTTAAACTAACCCCAATATTGCTTGCAGGTGTTTGGGCTTTAGGCAACATTGCATTTGTGCTTTACGATATAGCAGTCAGCAGAGTAGCGGCATTTTACTATATAAGGCTTGATAGCAGAATATCAAAGATACTTAAGAAACAATATTAAACTCAAAATCAAATATTCGTATTTTACCGCCGTGGATACTCACGGCGGTTTTATATTCGCCGTACGCCACCTTTACGGTATTTTCGTATACTACACAAGCACCGAAAAACCCGAAAACAAGGCAGGAGGTAAAAACAAAGGATATTAAAAACAAATAAACGCTTTTTTTAATTCTTTTCATAATCAACTTCCAAGTGTATTTATAAGGGCTTTTGCCACAAGCTCGGCAGAATATACGGCTTCCGAAAAAGAGTTTGCGTCCGTGCCTATTTCTATAAGCATAGAACCTGTTGTAAGAGGTTCGTTATAACTGCGAGACATAAGACTTAAAGGGCGGGCAAGTGTTGGATACATACTCTCAAAGCTTT
>JAFXNY010000159.1 GCA_017529165.1 Clostridia bacterium | reverse complement strand
CAATAATTTTTAAAAATGCAGATTGAGAAATTTCACAATTTTGATTCAAAAAATTACTTATCATTATTGAATATGTTGATGTTTTCAAGGATTTATCATTTGTAATATAAACCAAACAATATAATGAGGAAAGAATAGAAGTAACAATTTTGGGATGATCTTCCAAATGTTCATTCATAATTTGTAAAAAAACTGATACAACTTCTTCTGGAATTGAGAATTGTGCCTTATCATTATTCAGCAAAAATTCATTGAAAACAGAAAAAGATTGCCTTCGAATCTCAGGATATTCTGAGTTCATATTAGTAAAAATATATTCAAAATATGTTTGTGGATTAATTTCAGAAATTTTTAATACATCTGTCCTATTAACGGTAATATTCATAAATATACCCCCTTAGTTTTCACAGCCTAATTTAATTGCTTTAAGATTGATTTCAAGCATATCGGCATGTTTTGCGGAAATAACCTTTTTAAGCGCCGCTATAACAGTTTCCTCGTTATACTCATTCATTTCTTTGAGTATCTTGCCGACAATTATCATATTGGCAAGCTTACCTACGCCGTTTTCATCTGCAAGTTTTGTTGCCGGTATATAGAAAACCTTAACATCGGTGCGGCGAGCTTTACGCTCTATAAGAGAAGAGTCCGCAAAAATCACACCGCCAGGTACTACGCTATCCTCATATCTATCAAGTGATGGCAGGTTCATAGCTATAAGCACATCCGGACTTGATACTATAGGTGAGCCTACGGGCTCATCGCCTATAATTACGCTACAGCTTGCCGTGCCTCCGCGCATTTCAGGACCGTATGAGGGAAGCCAGCTTACCTGCTTGTTTTCAATAAGTCCTTTATACGCCGCAAACTTACCGGCAAAAAGTATTCCTTGACCGCCGAAACCGGCAAATAAGTACTGTGTGGTTTTCATACAAGTCTCTCCCCCTTTGCCGATCTATCCTTGTAAACGCCGAGCGGATAATAAGGTATCATTTTTTCGTCTATCCACTTAAGTGCGTTCTGTGGGGTTAGTCCCCAGTTTGTAGGACAGCTTGAAATAACTTCAATAAGTGAAAAGCCTTTGCCCTCTATTTGATTTTGAAACGCCTTTTTAATTGCTTTTTTTGCGGCATTTATATTCTTTATGTTATTAACTGCTACACGCTCAATATACTCTGCACCATCAAGCTCTGATAGCATTTCGCAAACCTTAACCGGAAAACCGCAAAGCTTTACATCTCTGCCGTAAGGAGAAGTCTGTGTTACCTGCCCGGGTAATGATGTAGGCGCCATTTGACCGCCTGTCATACCGTAAATAGCATTGTTAATGAAAATAACGGTTATATTCTCATTTCTTGCGGCGGCGTGTACCGTCTCAGCCATTCCGATAGACGCCAAATCGCCGTCACCCTGATATGTAAATACTATCTTGCTCGGGTCCGCACGCTTAACGCCTGTAGCTACAGCCGGAGCTCTGCCGTGAGCCGCCTCTATCATATCGCAGTTAAAATAGTCATACGCCATAACAGAACAGCCAACAGGTGCTATTCCTATGGTTTTGCCCTCAATATCAAACTCGTCTATAGCCTCAGCTACAAGACGGTGTACTATACCGTGAGTGCATCCGGGGCAATAGTGAAGCGGAACATCCGCTAAAGATTTTGGTTTATCAAAAACTACCATTACTTAGCACCTCCCTTTTGTGCTTCTTCAATACAAGACAAAACCTGCTCGGGTAGCGGTATCATACCGCCAACACGGTTGCAAAGAACATAATTTGCTTTGCACTCAGTTGAAAGCTTTACATCCTCAATCATCTGACCCATAGAAAGCTCAACACTAATAAATGTGTGTACTTTTTCTGCCGCTTTCTTGAATACATCCTTCGGGAACGGCCAAAGGGTAATAGGTCTTATCATACCAACCTTTATTCCTTTCTCCCTTGCCGCATTAATAGCATTCTTGGAAACACGGGCGGCAATACCAAACGCCGCAACACAAATCTCGGCGTCATCCATAAGGTACTCTTCATACATTACTTCGTTAGCCTCAACCTGCTCATATCTCTTATATCGTTCAAAGTTTACCTGCTCTAACTGCTCAGGTTTAAGATAAAGCGAGTTTATGATATTATGCTCACGCTTTTTATCTGTTCCGGTAGTAGCCCACGGTTTTTCAGGTGCCGGGTTTACTTTAAGTGACTCAAGGTCAACAGGCTCCATCATCTGCCCCATAGTACCGTCCGCCAAAATCATAGAGGTCATACGGTATTTATCGGCGGTTTCAAACGCCTTAACTGTAAGAGACGCCATTTCCTGAACCGATGCCGGTGCGTAAACTACCATTCTATAGTCGCCGTGACCGCCGCCACGCGTAGCCTGAAAATAATCGGACTGTGACGGTTGTATTCCGCCAAGACCAGGACCGCCACGCTGAACATTTACAACAAACGCCGGAAGATCAGCACCTGCGAGATAAGAAAGTCCCTCACTTTTAAGAGAAATACCAGGGCTTGAAGAAGAGGTCATTACCCTCTTTCCTGCACTCGAAACACCGTAAACCATATTTATAGCGGCAATTTCACTTTCTGCCTGTAAGAATGTTCCGCCGATTTTAGGCATTTTCTTTGCCATATAAGCAGCTACTTCGGTTTGCGGTGTAATAGGATACCCGAAATAGTGACGGCAACCGGCTATTATTGCCGCTTCGGCAATAGCTTCGTTACCTTTCATCAGTACTTTATCAGCCATAATATATTCCTACCTTTCAACCTTAATGATACAATCAGGACACATAGTAGCACAAAAAGCGCACCCGATACAATCATCAGGGTTAACTGCTTCTACGGGGTGATGTCCCTTTTTGTTGATTTTGTCGCCCGATAACGCAAGAACTTTTTTGGGACATACATCCACGCATAGTCCACAGCCCTTGCAATTATCGGTTTTGAATGTCAATTTTGCCATATTCAACACTCCTTGTTTAATAGTGTATTTTGTAATTTAATTTTAACTGCGTTTTTAATATCCACATCAGATAAGCTCTCATTTACGGTTGTTGCAATAACAGGCAAGCCCATTTCTTTAGAAATCTCATCAGCATAGTCTAATGACACTTTTACATCATCTGCCCTTGTATCTGCGCCCAAGTTTGAGTTGTTGATTATTGCCGTGAAGCTTATGCCACCGGCATACTCAATCTCACGCAAAACCTCAACAGTTGAAGCTTTATCTCTTGTAAGAGGTCTGTACATATTAACAACGGCAATCATCTCATAATTGTTTTCACTGATTATGGCCGGTGCAAGACGACCAAGTGCTAACGCTCCCCTATCATCTCCGCCAATATCAAGAACAAAGTATTTATCCTTTTTATCTATTACCGAATACATTTCGTCAGGCAATGCCGGTATATCAAGATTAGTACCTGCATATTCGGAACAAATAAGCTTTATTCCCCGTCTTTCAAGCTCGTCTATACTGTCCTTTGTTCTGAAATACGGGTTTACAATATCAAGGTCGGCAATAGCAACATCTTTGCCTTGAGCTTTAAGGTCATAAGCAATATTTAGCGCAACATTCGTTTTACCGCTGCCATAATGCCCGCAAACAATGGTAATTCGCTTATAATTCATAAACAAACCCCCATTACAGTTTATTACGCTGTATTTTACCGCTTATGGTCTTTGGTAGCTCTTCTTTGAACTCAACAATTCTCGGATACTTATACGGTGCGGTTTTGCTCTTTACATAGTTTTGAATCTCTTTTTTAAGCTCTTCGGTTCCTACAGTACCTTTTACAAGAACTATGCTCGCCTTTACAACCTGACCTCTTATCGGGTCCGGTGCGGCAGAAACACCGCATTCTAAAACATACGGCAGTTCCATTATAACGCTTTCAATTTCAAACGGTCCTATGCGGTAGCCTGACGACTTAATAACATCATCAACACGGCCAACATACCAATAAAAACCGTCTTCATCACGCCAAGCGGTGTCGCCGGTATGGTAATATCCGTCCCGCCAAGTATCTTTTGTTTTTTCCTCGTCACCATAGTAGCCTACTGCAAGTCCGCACGGCAAGCCGTTCTTAATATTTATAACAATTTCTCCGGTCTCGCCTGTGGGAACGCTGTTGCCGTCTGCATCAACGATATCAACATCATATATCGGTGCCGGTTTACCCATAGAGCCTATTTTATGCGGTGCACCACGCAAATTGCCGATAATCATTGTGCTTTCAGTTTGACCAAAGCCCTCAAGAATACTAAGTCCCGTAGCTTTCTTAAACTGCCTATATACTTCGGGGTTTAATGCCTCGCCTGCAGTAGTCATATGCTTAATAGATGACAAATCATATTTAGATATATCCTGCTTTACCATCATACGAAGCATCGTAGGCGGTGCACAGAATGTTGTTATATTATATTTTTTGAACATCGGCAATATATCAGCTGCATCAAATCTATCAAAATCATATACAAATGTTGCCGCTTCGCAAAGCCATTGACCGTAGAGCTTGCCCCACATAGCTTTTGCCCAACCGGTATCTGAAATTGTAAAATGAAGACCGTCCGGGTCAACATTGTGCCAGTACTTTGCAGTATGAAAATGACCTAACGGATATTTATGATTATGTGTTGCAATCTTCGGATAACCACTGGTTCCAGAAGTAAAGTACATAAGCATTAAATCGTCACCGCAGGGTGAATCTTCCGTGCGCTCAAAGTGAGAGCGATAAACCTCATATTCGGCATTAAAATCACGCCAGCCCTCACGGGTACCGTTTACTATAAGCTTGTGCTTAAGTGTCGGGCATTTTGCGGCGGCTATATCTACTTGATGTGCAGTGTCACCGTCTGCCGTGCAAACTATAGCCTTTACACCTGCCGCCTTAAAGCGATATTCAAAATCGTGCTCTTGTAGCTGATTTGTAGCCGGTATCGCTATTGCGCCGAGTTTATTAAGCGCCAGCATACAAAACCAGAACTGATAATGTCTTTTGAGAACCAGCATTACCTTATCGCCCTTGCCAATACCTAACGACTTAAAGTAATTAGCACAACGGGCGGACGATTTTTTCATATCACTAAAGGTAAATCTGTGCTCAGATTTATCCTTTCCTATGTAAAGCATTGCAAGCTTATCGGGTTGTTTTTCCGCCAAGCCATCAACTATATCAAAT
>JAFXNY010000158.1 GCA_017529165.1 Clostridia bacterium | reverse complement strand
TTATTTCTTATCTGAAGACCATACTTTGTTATGGTATCACTGGGCTTGTTCTGTCGCCTATAATCAAGATACTGCTTAAGAATGCAGGAATTGCCTATTATATAGCGGCTTTTTCTTCGCTGATTATTACAGTGCCGCTTAATTTCATACTTAATAAGTTCTGGGCTTTTGCAACTAAAAAAGAGGAGAACAAAGAATTATGAAAATACGGCTTGCTGATTATGTTGCAGACTTTTTGGTTAGTCACGGTGTAACAGATTGTTTTAGCGTGGTTGGCGGCGGTGCAATGCATCTTAACGATGCGTTAGGTCACAAAGAAGGACTTAGAGTAACCTACAATCACCATGAACAGGCAAGTGCAATAGCAGCGGAGAGCTATGCACGACTTAATAATAAAATAGCGGCTCTCTGCGTTACAACCGGACCCGGAGGTACTAACGCAATAACAGGTGTTGTAGGCGGATGGCTCGATTCGATACCGATGTTTGTTATATCCGGACAAGTCCGGTATGATACCACAGCAAGATACTCTGAGCGGTTTACTGATGGGCTTAAACTCAGAGCATTAGGCGATCAGGAATTTGATATTACAAAAGCAGTAGGCTGTATGTGTAAATATGCAGCAATGCTTGAGGATATAAACGATATTAAGTATATGCTCGAGAAAGCATGGCATCTGGCAACTACCGGAAGGCCGGGACCTGTTTGGATAGATATACCGGTGAATTATCAGGGTTCATTTATAGAAACTGATGATCTTCGCATATATGATCCGTCTGAGGATAATAGGCTTTTACCGCCTGCTGTAGATAACGATACTGTAAAATCGGTAATTGAAATGATAGGTAAAGCGTCTCGCCCTGTAATTTATGCCGGCGGCGGAATAAGGCTTTCCGGCGGCTTTGATTGCTTTAATAAGCTTAAAGATAGGCTGGGCGTTCCGGTAGTAACATATTGGAACAGCATAGATGTTATCGGAACTGACGATCCGCTTTATTGCGGGCGCGGCGGAAATATGGGAGACCGTGCAGGCAATTTTGCGGTTCAAAACTCCGATCTGCTTCTTTGTATTGGCACGAGGCTTAGCATACGCCAAGTGGGTTATAATTTTAAAACTTGGGCAAGAGCGGCAAAGGTAATAATGGTTGACGCCGATAAGGCAGAGTTCAAAAAGCCCACAATACATGTTGATGTAGCGATTCACGCTGATGCCAAGGACTTTATGTGTACACTGCTTAAAGAATGTGAATCGGTTGACGGTACAGTGTTCAAGGGAAACAAATGGCGTGAGCAGTGCCTTTTGTGGAAGAAAAAGTATCCGGTTGTACCCGATGAAAAATACGAAGAGAGTGGTCTAGGAGCAAATGTTTATGCTTTTGTAAAGACACTGAGCGATGCTCTCCCTGATAACTCACTTACCGCTGTAAGTAACGGTGCGTGTTGTGTTGTTGGTCACCAGGCTTGGAATATTAAAAAAGGAACAAGGTTTATTATAAACAGCGCTATTGCAAGTATGGGCTACGGCTTGCCTGCTGCTGTGGGACTTTGTGTAGCAAGTGGTGCAAAGGATACGGTTTGCCTTGAGGGTGACGGAAGTATCATGATGAACCTGCAGGAGCTTCAAACAATAGTTACAAACAAGCTGCCTATAAAAATATTCTTGATAAACAATAATGGATATCATAGTATAAGACTCACGCAAACAAATCTGTTCGGCGGTCATACAAAGGTTGGCATCGGACCCGAGAGCGGCGATCTTTCGTTCCCTGATTTTTCAAAAATTGCGGCGGCTTTCGGCTTGCCTTATTTTAGTGCACATTCTAATGCCGAACTTAATAAAACAGTAAAAGAAGTTTTGAGTATAGATGGTTTTGCTTTTTGCGAAATATTCACTGATACAAAACAGGGTTGGGAACCTAAGAGCAGTACTAAACGCTTACCGGATGGCAGACTTGTCAGTCCGCCTCTTGAAGATTTGGCACCTTTCCTCCCTCGTGAAGAGTTTTACGGGAATATGTTTATTGATACTGTATCGGAAGATTAAATATACGGAGGCATATTGAATGCAAGCAGCAATAGTAACCGGCGCCTCAGGAATGATAGCGTCTGCGCTTATAAGAAACCTTATACAAAAAGGTGTAAAGGTTTATGCGCTTTGTAAACCCGGCGAGGGAAAAAATGATGAGTTTTTCAACAGCCCTCTTGTAAGGGCGATTGATGTTGATATAAGCAGACTTGAGGATGCCTATGAAAAAATAGGCGAAAAATGTGATGTTTTGTATCATTTTGCCTGGCTTGGCACTTTTGGCGGTATAAGAGACGATGCATATCTTCAAAACGATAATATAAAATATACCCTTGATGCGGTTGCTTTGGCTCATAAAACAGGATGCACTTGTTTTGTAGGAGCGGGAAGTCAGGCAGAGTACGGTTCTGTAACAGAGAAACTAACTGCTAAAACGCCCACCGCACCTACTACGGGTTACGGTATCGCAAAGCTTGCGGCAGGCAATTTAAGTCGGCTGTATGCTCAAAATCTTAATATCAGGCATATATGGGTGAGGATTTTAAGTGTTTACGGGCAAAAAGGTAATCCCAATGCCATTATTCCTTCGTCTATTGCAAAGCTTGCAAAAGGCGAACATTGTCCGTTTACTCCGGCCGAACAAGATTGGGATTTTATGCATTGTGATGATGTGGCAGAAGCCTTTTACCTTATAGGTGAAAAGGGGCGTGACGGTGCAATATATCCGCTCGGCACAGGGAGCACCCGTAAGCTAAAGGATTATATAACCGAGCTTAGAGATATAGTAAATAAAGACGCAACCGTAGGCATAGGTGAATTGCCGTATAATAAAAATCAGGTTATGTACCTTTGTGCAGATATTTCGGAGCTTACAGCTGATACAGGCTTTGTTTCTTCAATAAGCTTTGAAGAAGGGGTAAAACGAACCTTTGAGTGGATGAAAGAGCAGGGATGATAATATGGGTGAAAAGAAGAAAAAGATAAGTGTTTTAATACCTTGTTTTAATGAGGAAGAGAATGTTGGTCCAATGGCGGAAGCTATAAAAGGCGTGTTCCAAAACGAGCTAAGTGAGTATGATTGGGAGCTTCTTTTTATTGATAACGATTCTACCGATAATACACGGCCTTTGCTTGAAGAAATCTGCGCCAAGGATAAGAGGATAAAGGCTATTTTTAATGCTAAAAACTTCGGTCAGTTTAATTCACCTTATTACGGAATATGCCAAACTACAGGCGATTGCACCATAAGTATGGTCTGCGATTTTCAGGATCCGATTGAGCTTATCCCTCAGTATGTAAAGGAATGGGAAAACGGATATAAAATAGTTATCGGTATAAAGAATAAGAGCAAGGAAAATAAGTTTGTTCGCATTCTTAGAACAATTTATTATAAGATGATAAGAAAGTTCTCGGATGTAGAACAAATAGAGCACTTTACGGGCTCCGGTCTTTATGATAAGTCTTTTGTTGATATATTGCGCCGCCTTGATGATCCAAAACCGTTTCTGCGCGGTATTGTAGGCGAATTAGGCTTCAAGACTAAAAAGATTCCCTATGAACAACCTAAAAGGAGAGCAGGCAAGACGCACAATAATTTCTACACCCTTTATGATGCGGCAATGTTAAGCTTTACATCCTATACTAAAATAGGCTTGCGTGTGGCTACAATAGGCGGATTTATAATGTCCATATTAAGCCTTTTGGTAGCGTTGGTTTATTTAGTGCTTAAGCTTGTTAATTGGAATACATTCCCTGCCGGAAACGCACCGATTGTAATAGGCGTGTTTGTGCTCGGTTCTATACAGCTTTTCTTTATAGGACTTTTGGGTGAATATGTGTTAAATATAAACTCAAAAATAATGAAACGCCCCCTCGTAATCGAAGAAAAACGCATAAACTTTGATGAGTAAATATAAATCAGGACCTCCGGTTTAGCCGGAGGTCCTTACTATAATAAGCTCTAAATTATATTTTCGCTAGATAAAAAGTCCCGAAAGCCTTTATTTATAAGACTTTCGAGACCTAAAAAGATGGTGCGAGTGACGGGACTTGAACCCGTACGTCGTGGACACACGCCCCTCAAACGTGCCTGTCTGCCTATTCCAGCACACTCGCATTTTTCGTGCCCGATTATTATATCATTTAAGATGTCGATTGTCAACATTAAAATTAACTTTTCTGCTAATTTTTAATTGGTGGCACGGGAGCACTTGTCAAGAGGTAAAATATGGTATATAATAATACATTATCGGCAGGGAGGATTTGTTATGCAGTATAGTGTTGGCGATATTGTCAAAATGAAAAAACAACATCCTTGCGGATGTGACATATTTATAATATCAAGAGTGGGTATAGATTTTAAGCTTAAGTGCGAAAAATGTGGCAGAGAGGTTATGATGCCCCGTAAGGCTGCCGAAAAAGCCATTAAAAAAATAATTTCTATCAGCGGAGAGAATAATGTTTGAACAATTATCGGCGGTTGAGAACCGCTTTGAACAAATAGCGGTTGAGCTTACAAGACCGGAAGTGATTTCAAGTAGCGAGCAGTTTACCCGCCTTATAAAGGAACACAGCGAGCTTTCGCCCATAGTGGAGAAGTACCGTGAATATAAAGCGGCACAGAAAACCTGTGAAGAGGCGGAAGAGATATTGTCGTCACCAGGTGCAGACAAAGATTTTCGTGAGCTTGCCGAAGAGGAACTAAAAGAGGCAAAGCAAACAATAGCTACAGTTTCGGATGAGTTAAAGGTTTTACTTTTGCCAAAGGACCCAAATGATGATAAGAATGTAATTGTCGAAATCAGAGGCGGTGCCGGTGGTGAAGAGGCGGCACTTTTTGCGGGTAGCCTTTTCAGGATGTACACTATATATGCAGAAAGTCACCGCTATACCGTTGAAGTTACAAATGCCAATGAAACCGAGCTTGGCGGATACAAGGAAATAAGCTTTATGATCGAGGGCGCCGGAGCTTACTCACGCTTCAAGTATGAAAGCGGCGTTCACAGGGTACAGCGTGTGCCGGATACCGAAACGCAGGGACGAGTTCATACATCTACGGTAACGGTAGCGGTGCTCCCTGAGGCGGACGAGGTTGAGTTCGAGCTAAATCCGGCTGACCTTAAAATTGATACTTTCCGCTCTTCGGGTGCCGGCGGTCAGCACATAAACAAGACCTCTTCGGCAATAAGAGTTACTCATATACCCACAGGCACGGTGGTTGAGTGTCAGGACGAACGAAGCCAATTTAAGAACAAAGACAAGGCGCTTAAAGTTCTTCGTGCAAGGCTTTACGATGCAGAGAAGGCAAAGGCTGATGCCGCAGTTGCTAATGACAGGCGTGCTCAAGTAGGCACTGGTGACAGAAGCGAGCGCATACGCACATACAATTTCCCACAGGGCAGGGTTACTGATCACAGGATAGGTCTTACCCTTTATAAGCTTGACAGCATACTGAACGGAAATATCGACGAAATTGTTGATGCACTTACGACCCACTACAGAGCAGAAGCGCTTAAAATGCAGGAGAATTAAAATGGTAACCGAAAAAATAGATATTATTTCGGGTGACAGGAAAAAGGGGATAGCTCGTGCGGCAGAGTTGTTAAAGAGAGGCTTAGTTGTGGCAATACCCACAGAAACGGTTTACGGACTTGCGGCAAGCGCATTTGATGATAAAGCGATAGAAAATGTTTTTACTGCGAAGGGCAGACCTCAAAACAACCCCCTTATTGTTCATATAAGCGATATAGAAATGCTTGAAACCGTAATAAAAAATGTGCCGGAAAGTGCGAAAATACTAGCAAGAAAGTATTGGCCCGGTCCTCTTACTATGGTTTTAGAGCGAAAGGATACTATATCACCGAGTGTTTCCGCAGGGCTTGATACCGTTGCTGTGCGAATGCCGTTATCCCTTACGGCGAGGGAAATTATGAGAGCTTCGGGGCTTCCGCTTGCGGCGCCGAGCGCTAATATCTCAGGCTCACCGAGCCCCACCACCGCAGCACATGTAATTTCGGATCTTGACGGCAAGGTGGACGGCATTGTTATCGGTGAAGATTGCAGTGTTGGTGTTGAGTCAACAGTAGTTGCCCTTAATACTAACCCCCCGAGGCTTTTAAGGCCGGGTGCCGTAACAGCAGAGCAGTTAAGAGAGATTTTGCCGGATTTGGTTATAGATAAAGCGGTTTTAGCAGAGCCCGAAAAGGATAAACCTGTAGCGTCTCCCGGTATGCTTTATAAGCACTATGCACCTAAAACCGAAACATTTTTAGTGGAGGCGGAAAGCGCTGCCTTTATAGAGTTTGTAAACTCAAAGGAAAATTGTGCAGCAATATGCTTTGATGATGAAGCGGATAAATGCAAGTGTAAAAGCATTTCTTATGGTAATAAAGCCAATAAGGCGACGCTTGCAAAAAATCTGTTTGGTGCGTTGAGAACAGTTGATACATTAGGTGTTAAAAAAGTTTATGTTCATGCTCCGGATAAAAGCGGCATAGGACTTGCGGTTTATAACAGGCTACTTCGTGCCGCCGCATTTAAGGTGATAAAATTATGAGTTTTATTTTAGGTCTTACCGGTCCTACGGGGGCAGGCAAGGGTGTGTTTTCAGCTTGTGCTAAAGAGTTAGGGTTTAATGTAATTGATTGCGATTTAGTTGCAAGGCGGGCTGTAGAAAAAGGTATGCCGGCGCTTTTAGCGCTTACAAAAGTATTCGGGCAAGATATATTACTTAAAAGCGGCGAGCTTGATAGAAAAAAGTTGGCGGCGGTTGCATTTTCCGACAATTACAAAACCGAACTTCTTAACAAAACGGTGCTACCATATATTAAAGAGCTTGTAGTAAAAGAGATAAAAGGCGATAAAGTGCTTTTGGATGCGCCCACGCTTTTTGAGAGCGGCGTTAACAGTGTATGTGATAAAACCGTAGCTGTATTGGCAAGCGAGAACCTGCGTAAAGGCAGGATAATTTCAAGGGATAATATAGATGAATCTGCGGCGGATATTCGCCTTTCTGCCGGAAAACCGGATGAGTTTTATTATAATAATGCAGACGAAGTAATTATCAACAACGGCGACATGAAAAGTTTCGAAAAAAAGGTTAAAATATATTTAGAAAATATAATCGGAGGAACTGAAAATGAGCGAGTATAAGAAACTCAAAGAAAAGCTGTTTTATGACAACAAAAACGCTTTTTTAAGAGCCGATGAGAAGACAATCGAAAAGGCATACGATTTTTGCGAGGGTTATAAAACATTCTTAAATCTTGCAAAAACCGAGCGTGAGGCAGCGGCAGCGGCAATGGTGCTTGCCGACCAAAAGGGCTTCGAGCCGTTTTCGAGGGACAAAGAATACAAATGCGGAGATAAGGTTTACTTCAATAATAGGGGCAAATCGGTAGCTTTTGTTGTTTTCGGGCAGGAAAAGGCAGAAAACGGCGTAAAAATTACAGCGGCGCACATTGATTCTCCACGCCTTGACCTTAAGCCTAATCCGCTTTATGAAGATGTTGAGTTTGCACTTTTCAAAACCCATTATTACGGCGGTATAAGAAAGTACCAGTGGCCTACTGTGCCGCTTTCACTGCACGGCGTTTTTGCTAAAAAGGACGGAAGTGTACTAACGGTTTCAATAGGCGAAAACCCCGATGAACCGCAGTTTGTTGTGAATGACCTTCTGCCGCATCTTGCTACCGAGCAGAGCAAGCGCACTTTGTCTGACGGTGTCCGTGGTGAAGAGCTTAATGTGCTCATAGGCAGCAGACCCTTTAAGGACGACGAGGGAAGCGAGCTTGTAAAGCTTAATATACTGAAAATCTTAAATGAAAAATACGGTATAACAGAGGAAGATTTCCTTTCTGCCGAGCTTGAAATGGTACCGGCGGCAAAGGCGAGCGACATAGGCTTTGATAGGTCGCTTGTAGGCTCTTACGGTCAGGATGATAGGGTTTGCGCTTACAGCGAGCTAATGGCGGTTTTGGATGTGGAGTGTCCTGAAAAAACAGCTGTTGCAATACTTGCAGATAAAGAAGAAATCGGATCTGACGGTAATACAGGTCTTAACTCGGCATTTTTATCTCAT
>JAFXNY010000157.1 GCA_017529165.1 Clostridia bacterium | reverse complement strand
CCGCCTATAAGGCCTAAACCTACTATCAAAATATTGCTGTTTTTATCAATTGTCATTTATACTAACCTCAATGCCGAGTTTTTTAATATCTCTAAAAAATGACGGATAGCTTTTACTTACCGCCTCTGCCCCATTTAGCCTGCCGCCGTAGCGTGACAGTATTAAGCTTAATGCCATAGCTATTCGGTGGTCATTGTGTGAGCAAAGCGGACATTTCGGTGCGTAAAGTTTTGATTTTTTAATAATTACCTCATTCTCATTAACCAAAATATCTGCACCTAATTTTGAAAGCTCTTCCCTCATAGCCTCTGCTCGGTCACTTTCCTTAATTTTAAGCCTCGCCGTACCCTTAAAACAGGCTCCCGAAAACATTGCGGCAAGGGTAAAAAGCACCGGTGCTAAATCAGGACAACTGCTAACATCATAAACTCCGCCCTGTCTAATGGTGTTAAAATAATCTTTGTATATGCGGTCACCTTGGGCAGTATCAGGTAACAAACCCTCAACCTTAACATCTCCGCCTAAAAGGTTTAACGCATCAAGAAAAGCGGCGTTTGAATAATCGCCCTCTATAGTTATATTTTCACCTTTGTATTTCTGACCGCCCTTAATTAAATATCCGTTTTTATTCGGTGTAATAACTACTCCAAAGCTAAGAAGTATTTTAACAGTTAAATCTATATAAGGTCCGCTTTCTACTTCGGTAGTAAACTCTATAAAGCTATCGCCCTCTAAGAGCGGTAGAGCGAACATAAGCCCTGATACAAACTGGCTCGAAATATCGCCTCTGATACTGAAATTGCCACTTTTAAGTTTACCGCAAAGAGCTATTTTGTTTTGATTTTTTGAAAACAAAATACTCTGATTTCGGGCTATTTCTTCATACACTGATAAATCACGCTCGAACAGTCTTTTGGAGCCTGTAAACTCTACGCTTTCACAAAAAACCAAGGACAAAGGCAGTAAAAATCTTAATGCACTTCCGCTTTCGTTACAATCAATCTGTGCGGTAGGTGTTTTGTGTACCGGTGCGGATATAATTACATTATCTTTACCAACTTTAATTTGTGCGCCAAGAGCCGAAAGACCGGAAATTGTAGCTAAAATATCATCACTGAATATTAAATTATCCACCCTGCTTTCACCCGACAAAGCCGCACATATAAGCGCTCTGTGCGATACCGATTTTGAAGGCGGAGCACATATTTTGCCTTTAGCCACTGACGGCTTTATGTAAACTTCCATTACTTATCACCGAAATTATTTACAAGATAATCTATTGCTTCAATATAACCATTAAAGCCTTTTCCCGATATAGTTTTAACACAGGCGCTTCTTACAAAACTGATTTGTCTGAAGTCCTCTCTTTTTGAAATATCGGAAATGTGCACTTCTACCGTAGGAACACCTGCCGCCTTTAATGCATCAAGTATAGCAACGCTTGTATGCGTGTATGCCGCAGGGTTTATAACTATACCGTCAAACTTATTATACGCCGATTGTATTTTATCAACTATATCACCCTCGTGATTTGACTGGTGTATCTCGGTTTCAATTCCCTTACCTATAGAGTGGTTTTTTATTAAATCGCACAGGTCTTTATATGTGTTTTTACCGTAAATATCGGGTTCTCTGATACCGAGCATATTAAGATTTGGTCCGTTAATTACAAGTATCTTCATAACAAAAATCTTTCCTTATTTCTTCAGCTACACAGCTTAAATCTTTATCATTTACAACACGCTTATCTGCGGCGTTTATATAAAGTTTTTCACGCTTATTGTAAAGCGAAATTAAATCGGCTTTGGATGACGAAAGCGGTCTATCCGGTGTGGACTCGAGCAAATCTATCGGTCTGTCTATATAATATATCCTGCCGTTTTGTTTAAGTGCCGTAACATTTTCTCTTGCTATAGGCACTCCGCCGCCTGTTGCTATTATAGCGTGATTTTTAAGAGAGAGTTCGTATATTATCTCGCTCTCAATTTGCCTGAAAACGGCCTCACCATTGGTTTTTATTATCTCGGCAGGTGTTTTGCCGATTTTAAGGGTTATCACATCATCGCTGTCAAAAAACGGCATATTAAGCGTTCTTGACAGCATAGAGCCTACAGTTGTTTTACCGGCTGACGGCATACCTATTAAAACAATATTTTGCTTTTCCTTTAAAAGTTCAGTATATATTTCGTCAATTCTTTTGCGGTCTATACTCTCTGTGCTAAACAGTTCTGCCGAGCGGTATGCTTGGGCTACAAGCATATAAAGTCCGCCGACTGCTTTTATACCCTTTTCTCTTGCCGACAGTACAAGACGGCTGTTTAATGGATTGTATATTACATCCACAACTGCTTTTAGACCCTTAAAACCGCCTATATCTATTAGCGTTTCCTGTACATTCGGGAACATACCCACGGGGGTGGTGTTTATTATTACTTCGCTATCAGTATGAATTAGCTTCGCCTCACTATATGTAACAGAATCGGGGCGTTTTGTGCGTGATACCCTTATTATCTCTTTAGCACCCATATTTTTTGCCACAAAAAGAGCAGTTTTTGAGGTTCCTCCGCCGCCTAAAATAAGCACTTTCTTACCAATAATGTCTATACCGTTATTTTCTATTAGGGCTTTAAGACCGAAAGCGTCTGTATTATATCCGTATAGCTTGCCACCTTTATTTACTATAGTATTGACAGCACCGATTTCTTTTGCGGCGTCATCTATAAAGTCAAGATATTTAATAACACTTGTTTTATACGGAATTGTAACATTTATACCGATAAAGCTTTTACGCTCAAAAAAGCCTTGAAGGTCACTTTCCTTTATTTCTAAAAGCTCATAATGATATGGCTTTAGTCTTGCGTGTATTTCCTTTGAAAAGCTATGGCTAAGCTTTTCTCCTATAAGACCATATTTCATATTACGCCAACCAATCTGTACCGAAACGAAGGGAGAGCATATCGGCAAGTGTAAGTGCTACGAGTGAATCTACCACAACCCTTGCCCTATGAACAATGCATGGGTCGTGACGGCCCTTACCGTTTATTTCTTTTTCGGTTAGCGATTCCATA
Source organism: Clostridia bacterium (assembly GCA_017529165.1). The sequence goes on along the minus strand of JAFXNY010000157.1, from coordinate 3,632 downwards.
TCAACCGTTTTTTGCGGCAAAGATATAGTGGGCGTTGGTTTTACGGCAGTGCGAAGAATTATAGGCATACCGCTTGTAATACCGCCGAGTATTCCGCCGTTATTGTTTGTTTCGGTTACAATTTTACCGCCGGCAACAGCAAAGCTATCGTTTGCCGTGCTTCCTTTCATTTTAGCAAAACCAAAGCCCGCACCGAACTCTACACCCTTAACAGCAGGCACCGAGAACAAGGCGTGGGATAGCTTGCCCTCGGCAGTATCAAACCACGGCTCTCCTACACCTGCAGGAACGCCGATAACAGCCGTTTCAAGAATACCGCCTACACTGTCTCCGTTTTTAGCCGCCGCAAGTATTATTTCCTGCATTTTTTCTGCCGAAGATTTATCTATTACCGCAAAATGTTCGTTACTTAAATACTCGATATCATTTTTTATATCGCCAAAATCTTTATCATTTACGCCGCATATTTCTTTTATATGCGTGCCGATATAAATACCCTTTTTATTAAGGGCAGGTATTATTATTGCTCCTGCCGCAACTAAAGCCGCAGTTATTCTGCCGCTAAAGTGACCGCCACCGGCGGTATCCTCAAAACCGTGGCACTTCTCCCTGCCGGTGAAATCGGCGTGCGAGGGTCTTGGCAGATTGTAAAATGCATCATAATCTTTTGATTGTATATTTTTGTTCTCAATCATAATGCAAATGGGCGTACCGCAGGTATATCCGTTTTTAACGCCGCTTATTATCTTAAACTCGTCTGTTTCTTTTCTGGGTGTGGAAATATTACCTTGCGGACGGCGAAGGTCAAGCTGGTGAGAAATAAAGTCCTTGTCTATCTTTATTCCGGGTGCTACGCCGTCAAGCACGGCGCCTATTGCTGTGCCATGGCTTTCTCCGAAAAGTGTAACACTCAAAACATCGCCAAATGTATTCTTCATTTTTCCCACTCCCTTTCAGGTCTTGAAAGAAACTCTGATGTTTCTTCTTTTTCAAAACTATAACTGCCTATTTTATCTACAAATACCGTTGTTATTCTATCGCCTGCCGCCTTTTTATCATGCAAAATCGCTTCGGATATTTTTTCAAAGCTCACATCGGCTTTTGTTGGCAAATTAAGCTTTTTAAGTACCGGTATAAGTCTTTTTTTCACTTCGGGTGAGCACATGTAAAGCATACCTATTGCCACGCACTCTCCGTGTAAAAGCTGTGGACAATTAGATTCTATAGCGTGCCCTATAGTATGGCCGAAATTAAGAACACGGCGGAGTCCTGATTCTCGCTCATCGTTTTCGACAACATATTTTTTAACACTAACTGCACGGGTTATTATATCTTCAAGCCGTTCTTTATTAAAACCATTTTCAAATAGTGAAAACAATTCTTCATCAGATGTAACCGCCATTTTTACCGCCTCGCAAAGTCCGTTAGATATCTGGCGGTTATCAAGCGTTTTAAGGGTATCAGTATCAATCAAAACCTGCCTTGGCGGATAAAAGGCACCTACCGTATTTTTATACCCTAAAAAATCTATCGCCGTTTTACCGCCAACAGATGAATCAACCTGTGAAAGCACGGTAGTAGGAATGTTATAAAAATCAATACCCCGCATATATGTTGCGGCGGCAAACCCTGCCATATCGCCTACAACACCGCCGCCTACGGCTACAACACAGTCACTCCTCGTAAAATCAGAGCTTACAAGTGCTTCAAGTATTCTTTTGTAATTATCAAAGTTTTTAGAACTCTCACCTGCAGGCACAACCAGAATAAGCGACTCTAAAGACATATCCGAAATAGTACGATAGTAATCTTTAGGAACTCCGGAATCGGTAACTATTAAAACTTTTCTTTTAAGGTCTAAATACCTATCTGCGTTTTTAAGCGAGCCTTTTTCTATTACAATATCGTAACCGCCGAGTGCGGTTTTTACAGGTATTACCATAACTGACCTCTTTTATAAGTGTATTTCTTTTTCATAGCTACCAAGCACTTTTATATCCGAGCAACAGCCTTTAAGCGCCAAGAGCATTTCTTTACCGCTTACGCTGTTTATATTACCTTCGCCCTCTGCGTAAAAATAGTAATTCCAGATAAGCTCTTTTGTAGGTCTGCTCTTAAGCGCACGGAGGTTAAAGCCGTGTTCTCCTATAATAGATACCGCCTTACCGAGAGCACCTGCAACATTCTTAACGGTAAATAACATAATAAAGCGATTATCCGCTTCTGAAGGAGCCTTTGCCGCACGGGAAAGCATTGCAAACCTTGTAGTGTTGGTATTGCTCTGGTTTATGTGAGACTCTAATACATTAAGGCCAAATTGCTCCGCCGCGAGCGTACTGCCTATGGCCGCCAAATCGTGGCGGTTTTGTTCGCTTACATGCTTTGCGGCAACTGCGGTATTAACCGCCTCGATTTGCTCAAAAGAATGTTTTTTAATATATTCCGCACATTGGCTTAGCGCCTGGGGATGACTTATAACTGTTTTTATCTCATCTATCGTTGCGCCCTTTACGGCAAGCAGGTTTTGAACGATATCAGCTTCATATATACCGTTAACGAAAAGCGGACCGAAAAAGCACAGGTCCATAACTGTACCTACATCGCCACCCACACTATTTTCAAGCGGTAATAAAACGCTATCGCACTCGCCGTTTACAACCGAATTATATGCCGCAGAAAAATCGCCGTACCCGATATATTCCGCATCGGGCAAAATCTTTTGGGCGGCGATATTTGCGAACGCTCCGGATGTTCCGCTGAAAGCCAGCCGCATACCGTCAAGCAAACGGTGCTGATACGATTTTGAAACATCCATAAGGGCATTTTGAAAGCTTATGTAGTACGATTTATACTCTTCGTTATGTATATAAGCGGAGTTGTTTTCAATGAGCGCCTGCTCACGCAGTTTGTCTTCAACAGGAATGCCATGCTCACGCTTATATTCAGCAACATTACGCACAGCGTCCATTCTTTTTTCAAAAAGAGAGGCGATTTGTTTATCAATATCGTTTATCTCTTTTCTTGCGTCACTTAGTTTAGACATTGCTTTTATATTCCTCCATAAGAAGCCTGAAGGCAGGAAGTGATTTTTCTATAGTCTCTTTCTTTACACAATAGGCTATTCTGGCATACCCTTTTATGCCGAAGCTATCGCTCGGAACCATAAGTATTTCATATTTTTTTGCTCGCTCGCAAAACTCTTCACTATCCCCAGACGGTGATTTTACAAAGAGATAAAAAGCTCCGCCCGGTTTTGTTACGGTATATCCCATACTGCACAAAGCTTCATAAAACAGAACCCTGTTATCGTTATACGCCTTTATATCCGATGTATCAAATACACAGTTTTTGATAGTATGCTGCATAAGGCTCGGTGCACAAACATAGCCCATGCTCCTGCCTGCTCCGCATACTCCGGCATAAATATCACGAGCACTACTTGCCGTATTTGGCACAAATATATAGCCTATTCTCTCGCCGGGCAATGATAAAGACTTACTAAAAGAATAATCTACTATCGTATTTTCATAATACTCAGGCATAAAGGGATACTCTGATTCGTAGCACAGTTCTCTGTACGGCTCATCCGAAATTAAATATATCGGTTTGGAAAACTCTGCTGATTTTTGCCT